>CAJYHH010000322.1 GCA_913773825.1 Candidatus Sericytochromatia bacterium
TAGAAAGCCTCAGCGCAGATGGTCAAACACCAGAAGAAGCCTTACTGGCCGCTGAAGAAAAGCAACAGCTGCAAACAGCGCTTCAGGCTTTGCCTGCCCGCCAGCGCCATGTGCTGCTTTTAAGTAAATTTCAGGATCTAAAATATACTCAGATCGGAGAGACCTTAGGCTGCTCAGCCCAACACGTCAAAGTTCAGGTTTTTCGAGCGGTTCAGAATCTGGCCAAAACCTTTAGGGAGCTTCACGATGACTGAACATCCCCAGACCTGCCCCAGCCCAGCCTTCTTGCTTGAAGCCCTGACAGAGCATCAAACAACCTGTCTGGATCATGTCTCAAGCTGCCCCCGCTGTGGCCAAAATCCAGAACTGCAGATTCTGCTCAGCACCTGGCGTCAGCTCGACACCTTGCCTGAAATTCAAGTCGCAGCCAATTTTAACGCCCGCCTGCAGGCCAGGATTAAGCACAGTGAGAGCAAACAGCGACGCTGGAAGCTGTTTGATGGGCTATTTGACTGGCTGCATATTCCAGCTTTGGCTGTCTTGATCAGCTTGTTAGCCTGGTTACCAGCCCCTGATCGCACGGCCCATCAACCTTTAGCCCGGCCCAGCAGCGGCCAGGGCCAGATGATGAAGTCCCTGCGCCAGCGCCCCTTTGCCGCCGAAACCCTTCAGCATTTGCAACGGCTTTATCGTCAGAGTTTGCCCCAGAATCATATCGATCAGCAATCAGAACCCGAGAGGAGAATTCAGGGATGAAATGGATCAAAACTTTATGCTACGGCCTGCTGACAGCGCTAGCTTTTCAGTTTTTTTTAAACATGATGGGCATGCAGTGGTCTGAGCTAATGGATATTGTCTCGCTGCTGTTTGTTTTAGCAGGCTTATTGTTTAGTCTGGCTCATTACCCGCTCTCACAGGTGATGGGCGCCTTTAGTCAGGCTGCGGGCCTGAGTGAAGCCCGGGATGAATCGGAACTGGCCTTAAGCCGAGAGATTTTGGTCATCATGGGGCGTTACGCGCTATTAGCCGGTGCTCTAGGGACTTTACTCGGCACTGTTTATTCTCTGGCAAATCTGGATACGGTCAGCCAACTGGGCCATGGTTTAGCGGTAAGCGTGCTGAGCCTGCTTTATAGCCTAGCCATTAACTACATCCTGCTCTACCCTCTCCAGACCTCAATCAAACACCAAGAGCTTGAAAGGAGTTTATCCTGATGTTTTTAGTTCAGCGCCTGATTGTCTGCAGCTTAAGCCTGCTGTGTTTAATCTGGGCAGGACGCTTTATGCATCTCAACCCCGTTAACCATGTTTCGATCATGATTTTAGGTCCAGCTCTTCTAGCCTCATTAGGCTTGCTGCTGAGCTGGAGGCGTCCTGTTGAGGCAATTCGCAACATGTTTCTGCCCCGTATTCAAGCAACCCATCAAGAGCTTAAACGCAGCCAGCTGCAGCTCCAGACTTTCTGGCGTCATCTTTGGCAGGTGGTTGTACTGTTGATGGTGATAAGTGTCATCAGCATTGTGACCCATCTCAACGACCTCAATGCACTTGGCCATAGCATCGCTGTATTGCTGGATGCCTGTCTTTTTTTGCTGCTGACAAAAGGGCTTTTGTTTTTACCCGCTGAAATTCAGCTCAACCGGCGTTTGCAGAGACAGCCAGCAGTTGATTAACGCGCTGCAAAGAATCAAAGGTCCCTGCATCGCTCCACCAGCCGTTTAAACGATCATATTCAAGCAGACCCAGCTGTAAATAGTGATTATTGACGTCGGTGATTTCCAGCTCATTGCGCCAGGAAGGTTTAAGCTCTGAAATAAAGTCAAAAACCTGAGCATCAAAGAAATAAATTCCCGTCACGGCTTCTTGCGAAGGAGGCTGAACGGGTTTTTCTTCGATTCGGATAATTTTACCCTGCTCATCAAAAGCCGCTACCCCAAAGCGTTCAGGGTGAGCGACCTGCTTTAGCAAAATCCGGGCCCCGGCCGACTGCTGCAAATACTGATCAACAAAGGGTTTAAGCGAATCTGAAAAGATATTATCGCCTAATAAAACAGCCAGCCTGTCCTGGCCAGCAAACGTACGCGCTAAGCCCAAAGCCTGGGCAATGCCGCCGGCTTCGTCCTGAACCCGATAAGTCAGCTCACAGCCAAAATCTTTGCCGCTGCCCAGAGCACCCACCACGGCACCCATATGCTCAACGCCGGTTACAACTAAAATCTCGGTAATTCCGGCATCGATCAGCTTGCGCAGCGGATGATAAATCATCGGCTCCTGGCCAACTGGCAAAAGATGTTTATTGGTAACACGGGTTAGAGGATACAAGCGCGAACCTGTCCCACCCGCTAAAATGACGCCTTTAATACGCGGAGCAGACTGAGTCATTAGCCAGCCACCTTATCCAGTAAGTGAGAGAGTTCTTGCTGCCATTGGGGAAACCCATCCGGGCTGGCGGGGTATTGTCTGAAATGTTCATAGAGATGTTTACCCCATTCCAGCTTATGGTTCAGGCGTAACAGCAAGGCGGGATGACCAGCACCGCGCAGGCCCTTTTGGATTTTCTGAATCGGGCTAAAATCCAGCAGACGTCCTGCTAAAGAGCCTTTGATATCATCAGCGGTAATTAAGTCTTTTTCAAAGGCAAATTCCATTTCAGCCGCGGGCTCATTCATCAGGGTCTGGCGCATCACGTCCTGATAAGCCAATTGAGCCCCTAATTGCTGCTGATAACGGACATTAAAGGCCCAGAGTGAATTTAGCGACATATCCTGACGAGTGAGAGCATCTTGTAACACATCAGCTAATACGCGCGCCCCTTTTAGGCCAGCTGAGACACCCCCACCACGGACTGAGTTGACCATAAAGCCCGCATCACCCAGGACAGCAAAGCCAGACGCCACAAACGCCCCTAAAGGATGACGCACCGGCACACTGCCAAAGTCTTCTTGAATCAGATCGTGAATTTCCCAGCCAAAGCGCGCCTGCAGATCTTCAATTTGTTTGCGAACCTCTTCACGTTCACGGGCTTCGTGGCCCATACCGCCAATCCCGATGTCATAAGCAGAGCGCCAGAGATAGCCACCCTGAAGACAAAAATGAATATGGAGCTCATTGGGGCCTAAATCAGTCTGACCACTTAAGCGATACGCCACGCCGTACAGACTTTCCAGATGAGAATGTTCCAGCGCCGGAATTAAACCAGCTGCCACAACCTCTTTTAAGAGCGCCTGGGCATTACCGCTGGCATCAATTGTCACAGCGGCTAAAATCTGCTCACCATCAGCCAGCGTCACGCCCACGACCTGATCATTTTTAAGTAAGGGACCTTTAATTTCAGCTTGTCTAAAACTGACGCCGTCAGCTTCACCTTGATCGAGTAAACGCTGGGCAAATAATTGACCGTCGAGCATCAGCGAAGAAAAATCAATCGGCTTACGCACTTTGCCACTGGGAGAATAAGCATAAAACAGATCAAGTAAGGCTAAGAGTTCATCCCCCTGTGGGCGCGGCAGACCAGACTTTGAAAAAGTATCTACATCCAGCATCAGGCGCGGGTAATGACTGCCAATCTCAGTC
Organism: Candidatus Sericytochromatia bacterium; assembly: GCA_913773825.1. Lineage (GTDB taxonomy): Bacteria > Cyanobacteriota > Sericytochromatia > UBA7694 > UBA7694 > CAJYHH01. The sequence continues at coordinate 3,573 of CAJYHH010000322.1, forward strand.
CGTTCACGACGGTCAAGCAGCAGCACACGTCGGCCATAAGCAGCAAGCATGGCCGCAACAGCAGCACCACTATAGCCAGCGCCAGCTACAATCACGTCATAGCTGCTGTTAGTGTTTTCAGAGTTCATGCAGACTTTCCTCGTTCCAGTGCGGCCGGGGCCCGGCCGTGATCAGCGTATAGTTGTGAGTATCAAGATGGCGCTGGGCCGCAGCCAGAATCTCTTCACGTGTGACTGAGCGAATCCGTTCTAAATAAGTATTGAGAAAGTCTTCAGGCCAGCCGTATAGCTCACGCTGCAGCAAATAACCCGTGCGCTGAGCATTGGTCTCAAACAAGAAGACAAAACGGCCACTTAAATAAGCCTGAGCGGCAGCCAGTTCAGCTTCGCTAACGCCATCCTGCTGCACGGCCCTGACTTCACCAAGTAAAGCTTTTAAAGCACCCAGGGCTTTCTCCGGGCTGGTTTCAATCTGGCCTTGTACCAGACCTGGCCAGACCTGAGCGCCAATGGTCGAGGCATAACTGACGTAATAAGCCAGCCCCAGCTCATCGCGCAGATGGCGCGGAATCCGTGAGGCAAAGCCAGGCCCATTACCGAGAATCACATCCAGCATCAATAGCGGCACAAAATCAGGATCCCGGCGTTCAATTCCCAAATGCCCCAACAAGACCACACATTGGTCACGATTAGGTAAAGCAATATGCTGATACTGGAAGTTGTTCTGACGTTTAAGTTGGGTCATTTCAGGTACAGGCTGAGTCTGAGCTGACCATTTACCAAAATGAGTCTGAATACAACGAGTTGCAAGATCCGCATCCAGAGCGCCAGACACCGCCAAAACACTGCCCGCTGGCCCATAGGTCTGATTATAAAAATCTTTGACCTGGGCAGGCCCTAAGTCCGTCAGGCTCTCTGGTAGACCGTCGACTGGCAAACCCAGGCCAGAACCTGAGTAAACCCGTTTAATAAATTCCATGCTGGACTGATAAGAGCTGCTTTCTAAAGCCAGCTGCAGATCAGATAAAATTAAGCGTTTTTCTTTGGCAATTTCTTCTGAGCTTAAAGCGGGCTGCTGCAGAGCTTCTGCTAAAAGCTCAAGCACAGGTTCAAAATGTTCAGACAGCGCTTCGACAGACAGCGAAGCACCAGCATAACTGGCGTTAATACTGAGATTAGCACCCAGTTCTTCTAAGGCTTCAGAGTATTCCCGCGCGCTGCGCTGTTGCGTGCCTTTAATTAAAGCACTCAGAGTTAAATTCGCTAAGCCACCTTGATCATCTGGGTCAAAACGACTACCAGCTGGCAGCCAGCAATCCAGACTAAAAGTCGGTGTTTTAGCATGAGGGTGAACCAATGTCACCAGACCATTTTCAAACTCGGTCCGACTGCGATCCAGATTGGGCATCTCAAGCTCACGCGGAGCAGAGCTAAAGGCAGGAAAATCGCGAAAGCCATCACGCGGAGCAGGCGGCTCATGATGATCCCGATGAGGGCCAGCCGTCTTTGCACTGACACCTGTTTCACTCTCTTCGCTTTCTTCATCCCCATCAGCAGTAGCACTCGGCCAGAGCCAGCCAATTGTACGCACTTCAGGCTGTAACCAGCGCTGAGCAACGCGCTGAATATCTTCGCGGGTAACGGCTTCTAAACGATCCTGATAGTCACAAAGCAGTTCCCAGCCCCCGGCAGTCGCCATTTCACCGGCAAACTCAGCGCGGTCTTCGGTGGTCTCTTGGCCAAGATGATAATCGGTCAGCAATTGATTGCGCAGACGGCGATATTCAGCTTCTGTTACACCGTCAGTCTGAATTTTTTCAAGCTCACTAAACAGCGCAGCTTCAACCGCTTCACGCGGTTTAATTTCAGGTAAGTCCAGCTGAATCCAGAATAAATAAGGCGAGCGGGTTTCAAATAACAGCGAGCTGACATCACTGGCTAGGTGCTGATCTTCAACTAGGCTCTGGTGTAAACGGCTGCTCCAGCCTTCTGTGAGCAAATAATGCAGCAGCACTAAAGCAGGATAATCCGGATCAGAAAGCGCCGGAGCAGGCCAGCAGACGGCTAAGCGCGGTAACTGAACATCTTCACGCGGCATCCAAAAACGTCGCTCACAGTTAGCCGGAGGCTCTTGCCATTCAGGGGTAACGGGCACTTCACCAGCGGGAATCTGACCCAGATAGCTCTCAATCACTGAAAGCGCATCTTCTGGTAAATCACCGACTAATACAAGCGTCGCCAAATTAGGATGATAATAACGGCGATAGTGGCTTTCCAGCTTTTCGCGGTTCAGACCGTGAATGTCTTCAGACCAGCCTAAAACCGGATAACGATAGGCATGACGCTGCAAAGCCAGAGAGTTGAGGTTATCCCAGAATAACTCATCAGGGTCATCCTGAGCACTTTGCCACTCTTCTAAAATAACCTGGCGTTCAGATTCAATTTCAGTTGGGTCTAATAAAGCCCCCTGCATCCGATCTGCTTCAACTTTTAAAGCCAGTTCCCAGTGATTGGCGGGCAAACTGAAATAATAAGTGGTGGCATCAAGCCAGGTAAAAGCATTATTGGCGCCGCCACAGAGCAAAGTCAGGCGATCAATTTCACCTTTGCCAAAGCTGCGACTGCCTTTAAACAGCATATGTTCAAGAAAATGTGAGACGCCGGTATTGCCAGGCGTTTCACAAACAGAGCCGACTTTGTACCAGAGCATGCTGGTTACAACCGGCAAACTGGCATCACGGCAGAGTAAAACTTCGAGGCCGTTGCCAAGCACAAAACGCTCAAAATCAGTGTGGGTAAATTGGGGCTGCATTGGTGTAACAGTATAGCGTAAAGCAACCCTTAGGGGCTGCTTTGGGGTGGGTTAAGCGAAGCAGAGCTTCGCTTAACCCACCCCGCCGGGCTTTGTCCGGCTTAAAACTGATCAATCGTGCGGCGGCGGCTGAGCACCATCGCGATCACAGCGACTAAGAAGATTGCCAGGACGCCAAAGATGGCCATAAACAAAATATTGTTATTGGTAGCCTCAGCATCGTTATCATCATTGATGATCACACGCTCACTGCGCTCAGTAATCCGTTCATTGGTGCCGCTATCAGCAGCTGTATTGGGAGTCGTGACATTAATATCGGGCATATCCGGCATATCGATGTCGATATTGGGGGCCGGGGCCGGAACATTATTGGCAGGAGCCTGGTTCTGCACTTCGATTCGAGTAGTGCTTTGAGGCTGCGTAGCAGAGTTCTGAGCTGGGGGCATGTTGTTGTTGATATTAACTTCAGGGTTTAGATCTGCAGGGCTCATATTTGCATTCGAGTTGGGCTGGGTGCCAGACATGTCGTTAGCGGTATCGAGTGTGGTAGATCCGGGTGTAGTCGTTGTATTTTCACCTGGGCTTGTCGTAATCTGAGCCTGGGCTGTGGCGCTGAACATCATGACGGTGCCTGCCAGTAAGGCAGCGCTGAGATGGCGTGTAAATTTCATAGAGTCCTCCTAAGACCAATCCTTGTCAGTCGGTTGTGTCGGTTAACGTGTACAACTTAAGTTAGGCGAAGGCCTATAAAGATTCAAGCGCGTTTGCATCAAAATGAAATCAAATCAGGGTTTTAAAGCAATTTAAGCCCAGCCTGACATAAGATCAATCTAAAGATCTGTCCGCTAGTAAAATCCTGTCGATGCCGCAGCAGAGCGGCACTCAGACAGAGCAGCCGGTGTGTTATCATAGCAAAGGAGCCCTGAAGGTCCGTTTTTCTGAATTTACGGAGTTAAAACCCTGTCCGTTCGCATGGCTAATCCTGCAAAGAAAACCAGTACCAAAGCACCACCCAGTCCGAACCAAGTTGTTCGTGACTACGCCCCCTTGGTGTATAAAATTGCTCATGGGCTCTCCCGGCGCACGGTAGATCCTGTAGAGGATCTGATTCAGGTTGGCATGATTGGCCTGCTAGAGGCCCAACGACGTTATGATGAAACCCAGATGGCCTCGTTTAAAACCTATGCCACTCACTTTATTACGGGCCATATTCGCCATTATCTCCGCGACAAACAGCAATTGCTCAAAGGCCCCCGCTCACTTCAAGAGCTTTCTTATCGCGTGCAGTCTGCTGAAAAAAAGCTCAAACAGGAGCTCAAACGCGACCCTAGCAATCAAGACATTGCAGAACATCTTGGGATTGAAATTCATTCTGTTGAAGAAGTCCACACTTACAATCAGCGGGTGCGGATGCTCTGGCTGGATCAGCAATATAACGATGGTCAGCAGGATGCTCCCCGCACCCTGTTAGATACCCTGCCTGACGATCAAGGCAGCTTGCAGGGCCAGATGGACACCCGCATCTATATTGATGAAGGCATCCGTCGCTTACCCGAACTGGATCAACAATTGCTCAAGCTGCGCTATTTCCAGGACATGACCCAGGCCGCAATCGCTGATGATCTGGGCATGTCGCAAATGGATGTCTGCCGCAAACTCAAACAGGCCGAAAAACGCCTGCGCCAAATCCTCTACGAGCCAGGGGACAAGAAGAAGTAGGTTGTAGATGGTAGGGAGTAGATGGGGTTAAATACAAACCCAAGACTCCCTAATTCAGCCTGCCTCTGACCAAAGCATTGGTCTTACTGTCTTATTCTTCTGCCTTAAAACCCACCACACCAGCGAAGCTGGCTTCCCACCTACCCTCTACTCCCTACCACCTACCTCTTCTAGAGTCTTCCCGGATTGATCTGATTCAGCTGCTGGCCGAGGTTGCCTACATTACCTAAGAGCTGATCGGTGCTGAAGGGGAAGGCCAGCAGAGAGAGGTTCATGTTGAACTGCTGGTTAAATGAGTCCCAGGAAGCGGTCAGAATAAAGTCATGAAGGTCTTTGCGGACCACAATTTTAAACGGAAGCTCAAGAGCTTGCCAGAGCTCGCCCAGGTTGCGATCTGCAATGGTCATCGGCTGAATAGAGGCAATCAGGTCAATTTCTGTATGCCATTGCCAGCTCCCGCCCAGCTTCCAGCGCAGAATCGTGTTAAAGCCGTTTAAGCGGCCCTGGTGAAAGTCATAAGAGATATCGCCACCGAGCTCAAAGCCTTCGGGGATGCCCTCTTCAAGACCAAATGTATTGAGATTGCCAATGTTTAGCTCATAGTCAGTGCTGCGCCAGCGCATTCCTAAAGTGGTCAGATCCCAGCGACCGCCAAACGGATTAAAGCTGCCCACTTGATCAACTGTCACAATACAGGGAGCATTGGCGCAGGGACCATGCTTATAAGCATTACCAGCGTCGTCTTTTAAGGGCTGGCCAACGTCAATATCGCGAATATTGGTCGGCGTGTAACCGGTACTAAAGCGCATCGCAAAGCGCCCACCGACTTCAGAGGTAATATTGGCGCGAATCGGTGAATACAGGCGGTTAAGATAATCATAGCCCCCAGTGACGCTCATGGTAAATTCAGGCAGATTGACAATCCGTAGATCTACATCCAGACGGTTGATGTTTTCAAAAGCCAAAGGCTCAAAGTTCTGGAAGGGAGAACTGTTGTTTTCAAAGTCCTGAACGCCGCGCTGGTAAGTAAAATTGGGAATAAAGTATTTACTCAGCTCATTGCGTAAAGCCACTTGGGCGCGGAAAATATACTCAGCATCAAGCGTCTGATAAAAGCGCTGCTCAAAGCGCGTATTGCCAAAATTGACTTTATTGCCTAAACCCAGATCTAAGTCTTTAGAAGGTAACGAAAGCCTGACAATCGAACGGCCAATTTCGTTAATATCGCTGGTGGGTCGAAAAGAGCCTGGGTCAAAATAACGCCCCACGGTGCTTTCAAGCTGAATCGGAAAGCTATCCTGAAAAAAGGGATTAAAGCGCATGACCAGTTCAGGCAATTTTTTAATCTGGCCCACATTCTGGCTGGTATTGGCCACAGGGGACAGATCAAAGAAGTCAGTATAGTTAAGCGCTAAACTGCCCCAATCATGAGTTTGAGAAATATCCAGACGCGGCTGCAGGGTTTGCTGCAGACTGCTGGTACTGGATGAGCCACTGGTAATGCTGTTATAGACCAGATTGGCCGTTAAATTGGTTTTTTCATCAATCGGCGCTTTAAAGTCCAGCGTAGTGTTCCAGTTTTCGTTGCCTGAGGAGGGCAATTGATTCTGCTGCTGGGTACTACCCGGTGAAGCCGAAGCACCCGGAGAAGCAGAAGGCGCTGCCAGCTGCTGCACAACCGTCTGGTTAAAGCTGTCTGACCAGTTGCTGCGCAGGCTTAAGTTAGTCTGGCCCATTGTGGCTGTAATCGAACCCGTGCGGTTTTGGCTCTGGGTAACCTGAGTGGTTTCAATCAAGGCACCTTCAGGTGTAAACGAGCGCTGCTGCGGGCTGTTAATCCCCTGGGTCAATTGCAGGGTGGTGTCTAAATTCAGACTGGAATAAGCGTCAACGTCAAAGATTTCTGTATCGCGCAAATTAAAGCTAAAGTTGCGCTGCGGATTACGAGCCGCCTGATACAGCGAAAGATTGTAGAGGTCTTTGTCTGTGTAGACAAAATCAGCTTCTGTATGGGGTGTTAATAGCTGCCGATGGCGGATTTCAAATTCACGATCTTCAAATTTATCGCTCAGATATTGAGCAATTGAGTCCAGAAAATTTCGCGTATTGCCAGCCTGAATTTGCTGGATCGTGCTTCCCTGCTGCTGTTGAAGATCTTCAGCTAAGTTGGGCATACTAAAAATCGCGCCTGGCAGGCCGATTAGGTCTTCAGTGACCGGAATCCCGTAGAAGTAAAAGCGTGTAATAGAGTTAGGAAAGGCAATCCAGTCATGCTGAAAACCAAGACCGACGCCTTTTTTCTCCATGGTAGTCAAATACCAATAACCGTCATGGTATTCGTTCCAGCGATAATAACCTTTAAAGCGGGCAAACACCCCTTCAACCGGGTTTTGACCAGCGTCTACATCTGGCTTGCTAAAGCCCGGCGGGCCAAATAAAGGCACATACCAGAACGGAAACCAGAAAGCTTTGTTTTCATAGGTTAAAACATCCGCATTCCAGGCCAGGACGCGATCACCTTGTACATAATCTAAAACTTCGGCCTCAATGGCGTAGTGAGTGGCGCGTTTGCGCACAGAATCACGGCTATAAGGGTCTTCATCAGCGTGTTCGATCTGGCCCTCAAAGTGATTACAGGTCGTAAAAAAGCCGTTGCCAAAGACCACGCGCTGGCCGTCATCATAGCCCGTCATCCAGTCGCCCTGAATATACACCTCCTGGCCCTGTTGCTGAGCTGGCACAACTAAGTAGACTTCCTGAGCTTCAATCCGCTTCAGATCGACGTTATAGGCAAAAGACTTGCCTCGCAAGGTACGCGGGCCGCTATCTTTAGGCGTCTGTACAATTTCAAACGGTACATCGCTGCGCAGCACTTTATTGCGAATATCATAATCCAGCTCTTCGGTTTTGATCCGCAGATCGCGAACCTCCAGGTCAACATTGCCAATCAGGCGGTAAAGACCCTGATTATTCAGATACTCCACTTTGTCGGCTTTGTATTTGACTTTG
>CAJYHH010000323.1 GCA_913773825.1 Candidatus Sericytochromatia bacterium
TATTGGCGCATACGCCTTTAAGCATTGCCGAGATTGCCTCTCGACTAAACTTTAGTGAGTCGACTAATTTTGTTAAGTTTTTTCGGCACCGCACGGGTCAGCTGCCGGGTGCGTTTAGAATCAGCCAAAGTCAACAAAGTCAAAACTGAGCATTGCCTCTAGACCCTCAAGACAGGCGCGCGGACTTAGCTCAATCATGGCAGCGTTATCAAGCGCACATTCATAGCGATAACCCAGTAAGTTAGCGGCTCGCAGCAAATGCTCCTGGGTTAACACTCCCCCTTCACGCTCGCGATAAAACAAAGCCAGCCACTGCAACATCGCCAGATGCATGCCCCGTAAAAAAAACGATGGATAAAAAAAGCTCTCACCTTTTTTAGATAAAAAGTCCGCGGTCAGAGCACGATAACTTAAATATCGACGCAAAAAGAGATTGAGCAACTTTTTTTCAGCGGGATTCAGTTCTGGAGGGCTTTTCCAACCCGCACAAATATCCACAAGATAATCACAGACGCTTTTAAAGGGAGCAAGCACATGTGCCAGGCGCTCAAGCGCAACTAAAGAGGGGATTTGTGTTTGGGCTTCAGTTTGGATGGGCCCAGACAAGATCTGATTGAGTTCACTTAAACTCACGGGGCTATCCATCATCCGCCGAAGGCCCTTTAGCAAACGGCGCTGAGTCTGAACCGGTGTAAAATCAGAGCGATTAATCAAATCAAGTTCAAGCCCCAGCCAAAGATATCCCCCGTAAAGTCCCAGTGGATGTTCACGCTTCATCAGCTCATGCCATTTGTTTTCAGCAATTTCGCCAATGGTGTAATAAATAAGGGGCTCAGCCTGGATGAGACTCTGAACATCTGGGCAACCCGGCAGCAAAAAACTGCCAAAAAAAGCGCCAAACCAGCTTTCATAACGCGGAAAAATCCGGCAGACATGGCTTAGAGCCTCAGCCCCATGTTCGCGATGAATATAACAGCTGCGATCGTCTAGGAGAAAAATACACTCAGAGCTTCCAGGCTTACGGCGCATATCCGCATATTGAGCATCGGTGGGATTATCCAGCTTAATAAACGGATCCCGAAAACGCCCAGAAGGATCCTGATCAAAAACCGCATACCATTTGTCGACATAGCTGCGTGGTAAACCGATCCACCAGGGCCTTTGACAGCATTCCCCGCACATTGAGCAGGAAAACTTATCGACCAGTTCGGGTTCTAATTTTAATAAACAGCGCTCGCGGCTCTGCATTAAAGCCACAGCATCCACCATAAAGTCGAAATAAGGCGCTTCGACCTGTTTGCCAGATTGCAGCGTTCTGCTCATCAGCGCCGCTGAATAATTTTGCCTTTAAAGAGCTCAGCCACCGCTTCAACAGGATGTTTACGAGCAAAGCTCGACTCCACCTGTGGTTCATCTGTAACGGCAGCCGCAACGGTCCCAGATAAAGGAGAGCGGGTTATAGCAGCAGGGCTGACGCTAGCTGCTGATTCAGGGCGCTGGAGATCTGGAGCAGCAGGTCGACTAGGTGTCCGTTCGCGAGTCGCCAGCGAGGTCGTCTGGATCTCAGGCAATAATTCATGTTCAGCATCATAAGCCTGTGGTGCCTGACTTGAACTCGACATCGAATCTTCTTCAGGAAGATAGTCCATGTCGACATCTTCTTCAAAACGTGGCTGATGGCGAGAAGGCTGGGCTGGAGCCTGATAAGCGGGCTCTGGTGACTGAGAGAGACGAGATAACTCAGGATTCTGATCTAAACGGCGCTCAGGCCTGGGTTCTGGGGCAGGAATCCGAGCATCGTAGATCTGGCGAGGCTCTTGTACAGCCTGAACTTTGGGTTTAGAGGGCTCTACGGGCTCAACTGGAGTTTTTTTTTCCTCGTCAGGCAAACGCGCCTCAATGCCATAAGGCTCGCCCATAATCTGGGTCACAAGCTGCTGCAAAGAGCCATTTTTAAGCCGTTCTTTTACTCGTTCACAGTGAGTCCGACTGTTAAATTGCAAAATCCAGACCTTACGGGCCTGGCTAATCTGGACTAATTTACCATTGAGCAAAAAACCAATTAAGGGCCGTTGGGTTTCTTTGACTTTTTCTAAAAAGGCGCGCCAAAGTCCACCTAAATCCGTAAAGTCAGCCGGCCCTGCAGAAGGTCCTTCATCAACGGAATCAGGTACCCAGACAGGTTCAGGGCGCAACTCGCTGACAGCTGGCACATCAGCTTGTACACGGACAGGCTCTGCTTGTCGTTCTGGCTGGTACTCAGCTCGAGGTTCAGGCCCTGAATCTACGCGTGAGTCTACGCGTGACTCAAACACAGGCTCTGGTCTGGTTTCAGGACGCGCTTCTGGGCGAAGCTCACGAACTTCAGGGCGAGCGACAGCAGCCATGCGTGGAGCCCCTTGTTCAAGGGCTTCTAAGCGCTGAAGCAAAGAACTTTCGCTCTGTAAGCAAAGACAAAGCAAATCTGCTTCAAGCCAGATATCAGGCTGGGCGCAGTGAT
>CAJYHH010000324.1 GCA_913773825.1 Candidatus Sericytochromatia bacterium
CTCATCATCAGGCGGCTGAAGTTCACGGGCAATTTCAGAGACAGAAATTTTACCGTTCAGATGCTCAATCGGAATCAGCTTAACGCCAAGGAAACGTTCTGGGGCACCACATTCATCGACATAAAGATGTGAAACCCGCGAACAGATCACAGCATCAAAAGGCCCCAGCATCGCTGACAATGACAGAACATTGGCACCGGTGCCGTTCATCACTGCAAAAGCATGTGACTCAGCCCCAAAAACGTCAGCAAAAATGGTTTCCATTTGGCGAGTCCATTGATCAGCTCCATAACCGACAGCATGCCCTTGGTTGGCGGCTGCCAAAGCCTCAAGAATGCGCGGGTGAACCCCAGCGTTATTATCGCTGGCCAGAAATCGCATCATAAGCCCTTCTCTAGTTCATAGACCTGCTAAACAGGTCGAATCGCCAGTCAGCCTAACATAACTTGGCAGACAGGAAAAGCGCGCAACAGAGCTAAATGAGCGCCTAAAAAAGACCTCAAAAAAGACAATAGTCTTCAAAAGGTTTCATCAAGTCGTTAGCTTGCTTAAGACAGAGTGAGCAGGACCTACACCGACCATTCGTGTATTTAAGGGCTATAATGAGGTCAGCAATACTGGAGTACACAAAGCTGCCATGTCGGAACTGGTTGGTCGAATTCTCAAAGATCTCTACGATTATCGTGGAGAAGAGATTCTGCAGGAACCCCAGACCCTACAAGTCCTGCTCGAGGATCTGTGCCCTGACGAAACCAAGGCCATCCGGCTTATTCTGCTAGGCTTGTCCCGACATATTCCCCAACGTCTGCTGCATCGTGAAGGCAGCCCTTTAGGCGTGACTCAACAAACGCTCTCAAGTGAACTCCAGCAACGCCATCAGCTTAGTCGACGTTTTAGCCGCTGGATCGTTGAAACATGGGGTTCTGCAGTGGGTCTTTTGCCTCTGCCTTTAGAGCCCCGGAATATTTTTGCCGAAGCAGCTGAAGAATATCGCAATGCGCTGCGCGTGATTCTTGCAGGCGGTGACTTAACCGATCAGCTTAAACAAGAACTAGAGTTTTTACGTCAACAGCTATTACTCAATGGCCACGATATCCGTCGCATCCAGGCTGAAGTCAAACAGGATCTGATGCAGCGCGAAAAATTCAGCTCTTCAGGTTCTGTCAGCACTTTACTACTCCCACCGATTGAAAACAGCCTGGGCATGCAGTTTATGCGAATCGAAGCAGGTTCATTTTTAATGGGTTCTCCGACCTATGAACGGCATCGTGAGCAAGACGAAACCCAACATCCCGTTACGCTCAGCCAGCCATTTGCCTTACAGACGACCCCTGTAACTCAGCAACAGTGGGAAGCCGTACTGGGTTTTAATCCTTCTGACTTTAAAGGTGATGATCTGCCCGTTGAAAATGTCTCCTGGAACGACATCATGACGCGTTTTTTGCCAAAGCTTAACGAAATGGGCATCGGCAATTACCGTCTGCCCACCGAAGCAGAATGGGAATACGCGGCCCGTGCGGGCAGCTGGCATGCTTATTATCATCTTGAAGACGCCAGCCAGTTAGACACTTACGCCTGGTATACCAATAATTCAGGTTTTCAGACCCAGCCAGTTGCAGCTAAACAGCCCAATTCATGGGGCCTTTATGATATGTATGGTAACGTCTGGGAGTGGTGCCAGGACTGGTATAATGGCCCTTATAGCAAAGAGCCCCAAACAGATCCTTTAGGCCCTCCACGTGGACTTGGACGCGTAATGCGTGGCGGCAGCTGGTTTTGTAATGCTCCGTCCTGCCGTTCAGCTACACGCGGCTATATGCCCCCTGAAACCCGCATTCGCCTGATCGGCTTTCGACTTGTACGCGAAGTTGATAACCTGCTCGAAAATTAAGGCCGTAAAAACACAGGCCTTAGGAGGAAGTTATGGAACAAACTCAGTCTTTTCAAGACAAGCCAAACTCAAGCGTTCAGCCTGATTTACCTGATCTGCCAAAGCTTGAAGACATCAGCCGTCGCCACGGAATATTGCTTTTTGATGGCGTCTGTAACTTCTGTGATGGTGCCGTTAATTTTATTATCGATCATGACCCTGAGAACTATTTTAAATTTGCATCCCTGCAGTCAGAAGCCGGTCAAGCCCTGCTTAAACGCTTTAATTTGCCCACCGAAGATTTTGACACCATGGTTTTGATTGAAAATAACGCTTATTTTAATAAATCCACAGCCGCCCTGCGAATTGCCCGGCGCCTAAAAGGGCCTTTTTCATTGGGTTATATGGGTATTATTATTCCACGTTTTTTGCGCGATAAAGCCTATGAGTTTGTCGCAGCCCGGCGCTATCAATGTTTTGGT
>CAJYHH010000325.1 GCA_913773825.1 Candidatus Sericytochromatia bacterium
ATGCAGGGTAAGCCCCTTAAAACCATTCAAGACTTTTTAGAAGGCAAATCCAGCTATGTCTCAGTGGCGCTCGACAAAGACATGTATGAACACATTGTCGCTAAAGGCCGTAAAGACTACGAGCGCACAGGCAAGGATAAATTCAAAAAGTATCAGACAATCGAGCCCCAGATCAAATATGGCGACACCTTTAGAATCCCTGAGCTTGAAAAAAAATATGGGCGTCAGATTATCTTTAAAGCAGTTGATACAGGCGGTGCCTTTACCGGTAAACGCTTTAATCGCATAGATATCGCCACACGTTCTGCTGAACACTCCCACGAAAAAACCGTCAACGGCCCGCTGACGCTGGTTAAACAATAAGCTGCATCACATGGGCTCAGGTATTACTGGCTCCGGCCAAGTTGCTGAGCCAGATAAGCTCGCCAATTGCTTAAGCCTTCAGGTGCATTGAGGGCTAAGGCATCTAAACTGCGAGGTGAGGTCTGGGGTAGCAAAGTAGCCGCTTTTTCAGTGAGTGTCAGATACTCACTGATTTTTGTATCAGCTGGATATGCCCGCTGGGCTGTTCGCGCCAGATCTGTGACCTGGCTTAGACGCAGGCCTTCAGCATAAACAGAACCCCGTAAAGCCTCTGCCAAAGCCGCAACCGACACCGCCAGATGCATGGAGCCTGAAGCTTCGCCAAAGGGCTTAAGTTGAGATGTTGTCACCACATGACTCAGCTCTTTGGCCTGATTAAAATCATCTACGTCGAGATAGCGCAAACTGACTGTGGCAACAAGCCCTTGAGCTTCAGCCTGGGTGTTAAATGACTTAACAGACAGTCCGGAAGCTGCATCATTTTGAGATGGACGTTCAGATGGGCTGGGTGCAACCACTGTAGCTTCTTTAAGCCTGAGTTCATACACAGCTGTCACACTGTGATTCGATCCCACTTCACCCGCATCAATGGCATCATTGCGAAAATCCTGATCAGCCAATTGACGGTTTTCATAACCAATCAAGCGATACGACACCACTACATCGGGGTTAAAGCTAACCTGTAGCTTGGCGTCTTTGGCAATGATTTGTAGGGTAGAGGTCAGATGCTGCTGTAAGATTCGCCTCGCTTCATCCAGCGTGTCGATATAGGCATAAGTGCCATCGCCCTGGTTGGCAAGTTGCTCCATCATCTGATCGTTGTATTGCCCAAAGCCAAAACCCAGCGTGGTCAGCGTAATCCCGCGAGTACTTTCACTACGAGCCTTGTCTAAAATCGCTTCTGGCCCACGCTCACCTACATTGGCAACGCCATCTGAACACAGAATCACACGATTTAGCGCCCCTGACTGAAACGCAGCAGCGGCCTGAGTATAACCGAGTGTTAAACCCGCTTCTACATCCGTTGAGCCTTCTGGGCGTAAACCCTCTATGACGTTCAGAATCTGCTGACGTTGACTGACAGGCGTATGAGGCAAGACAACTCGGGCGGTGCTGCCATAGATCACAATCCCAATCTGGTCATCTGCACGCAGTTGCTCAACTAATAAACGCAGTGACTGTTTGGCGAGTTCAAGCCGATTGTCGCGATTCATTGAGCCTGACACATCAATCACAAAGGTCAGACGGGCTTGTTTACGCTCTTGATCGGCAATCTGACGAGCTTGTAAGCCAATTCGCAAAAGCCGGGTCTGGGGCTGTGCAAAGGGCGAAGCATGAAGATCACTATAAAGGGCAAACTTACCCACCGGCGGCTGAGCATAATGATAATCAAAGTAGTTGAGGTATTCTTCGGGGCGGACAGTATTTGCCGGAGGCAGTTGATTATTGTTAAGACTGCTGCGCGCCAGGCTATAAGCACCGGTATCGACATCAACAGCAAAAGTGGAAAGCGGATTACTTGAGCTTTCTAAAAAGGGCTGCACACCAAACTGTTTGGCAAAAGCATCGCGATAGGCTTGTTGATTGGCACTAAGACCAGCTGGTGTAGAGCTAGGACTCGGGTAGATCACCGGGCGCTCAATTGGCTGCATAACGGGAGCGCTGCTTGGAACCGGTGTAGCGGTTGCGGCGGCACTGGGAAAGGCTGCAGGCATGCCGGGCTCAAGACTTGAGGGCTGGGAACTGGGTTGAGCCGCAACAGGAGAGGCATTGCTTTGGGGTCTTGAGCAGGCAGTCAGCAAAGTCAAACTCATCAGACTCACTAAGCTCATCTGCTTGATGGATCTGAATGAATAAAAAGTGTTGTTCATTGCTTGCCTTTCGTAAAAGCGTATCTGTTTTTTTAAACAGGATCACAGGTATGTTGTTTAGATGAGCTAAATCTATTTTAGGTTTCATTTACTTTTTTGTAAATATATTGTTATGATCGAAAACGTACATCCAGCAAGCCTTTGCGAAGTATGATTCAGCTGAATCGTTTGCTTAAACATCTGCTTGTGGCTTGCAAAAGCTAGGGTATAATGATTTACTAAATGGTAAAACAAGTGGTTTACTAGCGTCATGACAGAACAGCCTGAATTTAGAGAAGCCGGGGAGTTTCTGCGTCAAAAGCGCAAGGAACGCGGGTATAAGACACAAAAGGCCTTTATTGCTGCCCTGCTGCAGCGAGATCCAGATATTAGCTGCTCAGAGTCTTATATTTCACTGATCGAAAAAGGCGTTAAAACGCCCGGCGTTCACTTGCTCGACATTATGGCCCAGGTGCTTGAGCTCAGCGCAGGTGAAAAAGGCGAACTGCTGCTGACTTATAAACGTGTACCCAGCGACTTTGAATTTGCTGTCCGCGATAATCTGCGCGAAGCAGCCCAGCTTTCGCGTTTAGATCAGATTCGCCAAAAATACGCTGATGAACCCAATCGTGAACATTTTAATCAGCTGCTAAAAGCTCTGATCCTTGAAGAAGCCACTGAAGAAGCGCTTGAGCTTTTAAAAAAATCTCCTACTTTTGAAAACGAGCTACTGGAATTACAAGAGCGCACCGCTAAAATGGCGAGTATTTCCGGCAATTATGACTTTGCCCTTCAAGCCTTTGATTTAGCTCTAGGCAGCTGCAAAACCGATGCTGAGCGGGCTGAAATCCAAGTCCACATTGGTATTTTGCATTTTCAGCGAGCGTTAAAAGCCCAAAATAAAGATCTTTTAGCCGCTATGGAAGATTATGTCGCCGCCTACAGTCGTTTTGAAGCCAGCTTAAAGCTGCGCAAAGACGACTTCTTTACACTCGATGAGCGCACCCGCTGCGCTTACCATCTCGGTGATGGCCTGCTGCAACTGATTCGCTCAGGCCAAAGCAGCAAACCAGCCGCCAAACAATACCCCTTATTGGCCAAAGCCTTTGAGCAATGGACAGGTAAAAAAGCCGGGATCGAAAAACTAGAGGCTCAGGCTGAAGTCTTTTTTCGTCAAGCTCTTCAAGGTTATGAACATATTCTGGCACACGGCCATCGCAGCCCATTACCTGATAAACCAATGCGCGAAGCGGTCTATTTTTATGCCTATACTCACGGCAAGCTGAAACTTTTCGAAGGTGCTCGCGTCTTGATCCACAGCAACCTGATCCTTGATCGCAATTGGCTGACTTGGTTTATGAAAGCCGGATTGTCCGTGATGGAATATGAGCATAACGGCGATGAGGCGCATCTTGAAGCCGCTTTAGAGTCCATCATAAAGGCTCAAGATTATGATGCC
>CAJYHH010000326.1 GCA_913773825.1 Candidatus Sericytochromatia bacterium
TCCGTAAGCAGCAAAGCTGCAACGGCTAATCGAATCGCCTACGGCTCTGCTACAAACACTTAACCACCCAAAACTCATAACAGCCAGCAAAGCTGGCTACCTACACGGATGTTTGGTCAGCTTTTTAGGCAGACCGTAAAGGGCGTAAAGGGTGTTGATATCGCGTTGAGAGATTCCCCATTTGCTATTAGCCGAAAACTTGAAGATATAGGGACTCATTAAATCATTGGGGTCGCGGCTGTGGGGCAGGCCTAAGGCATGTCCAACTTCGTGGGTGCTGACGGCCAAAAGTTCTTCATAGCTAAACAGAATGGCACCTGTTCCCATCCCTGAGCCAGGCTGGGCTTTGATTGCCAGATGGAGTTGGCTGTCATGGCCGAGTAATTCACGTTGTTTGTTGCGGCTGTAAATCGGACGAGGTAAATAAGCCTGGCCCCAGGTGCCTTCGTTTTCGGGGAAGTGCTCATGCCAGACCACGTCGATTTGGGCTTGATTGGGGTCATCGACAAAACTAAAGCGCAGAGCCGGAGCAACAGCTGTCCAGTTGTTAAAAGCCTGTTGCACCAGCGGGATATACATATTGGGATTGGAAGTCTCAAAAAGAACC
Organism: Candidatus Sericytochromatia bacterium; assembly: GCA_913773825.1. Taxonomy (GTDB): domain Bacteria; phylum Cyanobacteriota; class Sericytochromatia; order UBA7694; family UBA7694; genus CAJYHH01. The sequence continues at coordinate 608 of CAJYHH010000326.1, forward strand.
GGTGGAATATATACTTTGACGGGTAGTTCTTTGGGCAACCAGCGGAAGTCTTGATAACGCAGTGGATCAGCGACAGGGAAATCGCAGAGATAATGCTGTTTATTCTGAGCCTGAGCGGCTTGTGGCGCTGGCAGCACAGTCAGTCCTGCCACTAGACTAGCGCTTAAACAGGCCCCAAATAAACCCTTTAATCCCCATTTCGGCATATCTGCCCCTCCTAGCCAACTCAATCGGTTTAAACTCACGTAAAACTATCCTATCACGAAGTTTTTAGTTTCCGGTCAGCGAATCTGCCTGGGGCAAGGGCAAGGTGATACCTAATCCCAAAGAGCCCAGTAAGGCAGACTGAATATTGGGGCTGCTATTTGCGGCAAGGAGTCCAGCGCCCAATGATCCTTCAATATGAAGCCAGGACGCCAGGCGGTATTCATAGCCCAGACGCAAGCCACCTGCTCTTATGTGACTGGTGCTGAGCACCGCTTCAAGATAACCTGAGCCGCCAAAGCGTACAGGCGTGAAATACCGCCGCAGCACCAGGCCTACCTGAGGAAAAAGCGGCTCATCGCCAAGTCCTTTAAAAAAGCCTAGCCCCCACTCAGGTGATAAAAACCACGTTGTCCAGCCTAAACCTTCTGGGACCCCTGCGCCAAAGCTCATGCGAAAACTGGGCTGGGGTGGCTGTTGATTGAGACGAGCCAGTTCTGCTTCATAAGCTGATGTATCATAATCTTCAAACGTAATGCTGAGCCCAATTCCTCCCTTCCAGCTTGGCGCAAGTTGCCAACTGTTGCTTGGGTCATAGTTCAGCTCCAGCCCTGCTGCTAAACGAGTTGCAAAGCTGTAATAACGGGTTTCAAAACCCAAAAGAGGATTGAGGAAAAACAAAAATTCTCTGCTAGATCGCGCGATTTTTTGTCCCAGGCCAAGGCGGGTTTCAAGGTAAAACCGTGAGAGAGGTAATTCAAGCCAGCGAGAAAGTTCTGCAGGTAAATAATATCGCCCGATTCCGGTTAAGTTAAACGTGAGAGTTGGCGAAACTATTCCATAACCAAATCCTAAGCCAGCAAACTGGTCAGAACCTAGGTGATAAAGAACGTCAAATTCAGTTGCTGCTTTGTTGAGTGGTTCATTGTAATCTGCGTAATCTGCCCAAAAACTATATTCCATTAATAAGGGGCGTTTTTGCCAAGGCTCAAGAAGTAAAACATCAGCATTGGCTGCTTGAGAGCTTGTTTCAGTCTCAGCTTGAGCAGGCCAAAGGAACACTGCCAAAAGTAAAAATAGGGTAAAACATCGTTTCATTAACTTAGTTGGTTACGATCATGACAAAATTTTTAATGACCTTCTGTTGGTGACGAACTCGGTAAGGGTTGAATCAGCGTGATGCCTAAATAAGCCATGGGTATCACTTGATGTGAACCTGTTTGGCCCCCAAGATTTGGTGGGCTAGTTGTGTTAGATACGCCATAACCCACTCCAAGAGAGCATTCCAGACTCAGCCATTCGGCTGGCTGGAATTCATAGCCTCCTCGCACACCTAGTGAGGGTCTTGTTCCTGTGCTGAATACAGTTTCAA
>CAJYHH010000327.1 GCA_913773825.1 Candidatus Sericytochromatia bacterium
TATCTGTTCGATAATCAGATCGATCGCTTAAAATTTAAGGGTATCGATGTTGGGTTGTGATTTTGGGCAGGAGGAACAGTTATGAGTTTTGATTCGGTTTCCCGTTTAGTCAGGCAGAACAGCCCAAATCCCTTAACCGGTCCAAATGGGTCTAGTCGCAGTAAAACCGAATCAACGTTGCCGGTAAATCCTGCTGTTAACAAAACCCAAACAACAGAACCCCGTCCAGATGATCAACTTAAATTGCAGAGCCAGGCGCCGCGTTTAAAACCCCTCCAGGTGATTCTGGCAGATCGCCATCAGGGCGTTGTGGTTGAACCAGGTGTGAGTGACAAAACCCGAACTGCACTCAGCAGTGTGCCTGGAACCGCCTGGGCCGGACGCTCAGCAGCCAATGGTGGCCGTGAGCTGGCGATTCTGATTCCTGAATCGTTTAATCCAGAAAAACCCGCTGAAGTGATGTTTTATTTTCACGGGCACGGCGGGACGATTAGCAATGGCCTGACAAACCCTGATAAGGGCCTGGCTGAAAATATTAAAGCCCTTTCTAAAGAGCGCAATCTGATTGTGGTGATGCCGCAAGGCCCAGCCAAAGAGCGTGACTTTACCTGGATGAATCCTAAAAACAAAGAATCTTTAGCCGACTTACAGCAAGAAGTCTGGGCTCAGCTCAGTCAGATGCAGCCTGGCCTCAATCCCGTTAACAAGCCTGAGCAGATTCAGAAAGTCGTGCTGGCTGGGCACAGCGCCGGTGGTTTGGCTCTAATGAACGGGCTTGGCGGGACTCAGTCAACGGTGCGCGCAGATCGCGTGGATTTTCTTGATGCCAGTTATGGCAGTTGGGCAAGTGAAGCCCATTCCCGTCTAAAAAAACGCGGATTACCTGTTGAAATGCGCGTGGTGTATTTGCCTGGGACTCAAACGGAAAGTGACGCCCTGCGTTTAAAAAATACTGCGGGAGTCACTCTTGAGCGTGGCACGGGTGGTCATGGCGCAGTACCACGTCGTTATTTGGGCTTGTAAGGCTGATTGATCAGGCTGATTGATACAACTGAATTCGCGAGATTTTACGCCTCTGGCCCCCTGATTTTAACGGGTGAATATGGTTTACTGTTTAGAGATGTGGGGATGCTGCAATGAATCTCGAACTTGCTCGTTTGACCGAAATGGCCTTTCGGCTTGATGCGCTCGAATCCCGGTTTAAGTCTTTCAGCGATAGCTTGAGAGATTCCGAGGACAAACGGGCGTTAGTTGAGCTGAGCCAGGATTTAGACGCGTTACGTCAACTGGTCAAAGCTGAAGAATTCGCCCGTTTGCATGAGGGCCTGCGCCTGAATGAAATTCTGGATGTTCTGTTTTCATTAGCAGGTCTTGATTTTCGCAAACGAGCGAGTCTGGGTGAGCAAGGGGATGTTTATGATGCACTGGCTGCTACAACCAATACGGTTTCCGAAGAACTTGCTTTAACCCATCGGGATTTAGAAACCCAAAATCGCGCGCTTGAAGCCGCAACCGCGGCCAAAAGTCAGTTTATGGCAAATATGAGTCATGAGATCCGAACACCGCTTGGTGCCATGTTGGGTTTTGCTGACTTACTGACAGCCCCGGAATTGGCCGAAAGCGACAGGCTCAACTATGCTTTGATTATTCGTCGTAATGGTGAACATCTGTTAAATCTGATCAATGATCTGTTGGACCTGGCTAAAATTGAGTCAGGTAAACTCAGTCTTGAACAGCTTGAGTTTCCGCTTGGTGATTTGCTGCAAGACGTGCTGGCCCTGATGCAGGGACGGGCGCTTGAGCAGGGCTTAGAGTTTGGAATCGATTTTTTGACGCCTTTGCCAGCTCGAATTTTGTCTGACCCAACCCGCTTACGCCAGCTCTTGTTAAATCTTGTCGGCAATGCGATTAAATTTACAGAAGCCGGCAGCGTCAGATTAGCGGCTGGTTATGATCCAATTTCAAGTGAGCTTTGGTTTGCGATTGTCGATACGGGGATTGGGATGAGTCCTGAACAGCTAGATCGTCTGTTTACGCCTTTTGAGCAAGCTGATTCTTCTATGACCCGGCGCTTTGGCGGAACAGGTTTGGGCCTGGCTATTTGTAAACCGCTGGCTCAAGCACTTGGTGGAGATCTGACCGTCCTGAGCCAATTGGGAAAAGGCAGTACCTTTACCCTGCGTTTTCCGGTTCCAACCCCAGTGGGTGTTGCTGAAATCACTGAGATTGTCATGCCTGAAAAAAATCAGCCCAATCAAGCTCAAGCAGAGCATCAAGCTGTTGCAATTGGGAGTTTATTGTTAGCTGAAGATGGGCCAGACAATCAATTGTTTTTGACAACCGTACTGCGCCGCCGGGGCTGGACGGTGACCCTGGCTGAAAATGGCCAACTGGCTGTTGAATACGCGCTAAATGCTTGGCGTGAAGGCCGGGCTTATGACGTGATTCTGATGGATATGCAAATGCCTGTATTAGATGGTTACCACGCAACCCTGAAGCTGCGTGAAGAGGGCTATGAAGGGCCTGTTATTGCTTTGACGGCGCATGCGATGGCCGGTGAACGAGAGCGCTGTCTGGCTGTAGGTTGCGATGAATATCTCAGTAAACCCGTTACCCCTGCAAATTTACTTCAGGCTGTTGAAGCTTTTTTACCCCTGCAGCAGCGTCCTGTCATGCCTTTGATTAGTTCTTATGCCAATGATCCGGATATGCAGAGCTTGATTGTACGATTTGTGGCTAATCTGGCTGATCGGATCATTGAATTGCGCAAAGTTGCTGAACAAGGTGATCAAGAGGAGCTGATCAGGCTGGTGCATCAGCTTAAGGGCTCTGCTGGAGGTTATGGTTTTGGGGCGATTTCAGATTTGGCAGCAGAGCTAGAGCAGGTTTTGTTAACACCTGGAGCGCCCAATGACTTATTGCTAGAGAGTTTTCTTGCGCTCTGCTCACGAGCAAGTTCAGCTCATTCAGATAAGACCGGAGGGCTAGTATGACAGACGAAATGAATTTAACAATCGAACCTGAACGCCCGCGAGTTTTGGTGGTTGATGATTCTGAAGATATTCAGGCTTTAATTCGCTTTCGTCTGCGCGGCGAAGATATAAGTCTGTATCAGGCTTTTGATGCTGAAGACGCGCTCAAACAGAGCCGTGAGCTTCATCCCGATTTGCTGCTGCTCGATCTTAATCTGCCAGGACAAAGTGGGCTTGAGCTGATTCACCGGCTGAAAGATGAACATGAACTTTCAAATATTCCCGTGATCTTTTTAACCGGAACCGATGACATTACGACTAAAGTTCAGGCTTTTGATGCCGGTGCGGTTGATTATATTACCAAGCCCTTTGACGGTGTCGAACTGAGTGCACGGGTGCGCGCCGCTTTAAGAACCAAACGCTATCTGGATTTACTTGCTACACGAGCCCAGCTTGATGGTCTGACGGGTTTGTGGAATCGCGCTTATTTTGATGATCGTCTGCGTGACGAATGTGCGGTTTCGCAGCGCCATAAACGGCCCGTCTCTCTGATTATGCTCGATATTGACCACTTTAAATCGCTTAATGATCGCTTTGGACACCCTTTTGGGGATCTGGTTCTGCAGCGTGTTGCTCAGACTTTGCTGGCTACAACCCGTCGTACAGAAATAGCCTGTCGCTATGGGGGGGAAGAATTTGCTGTGATTTTACGTGAGACGGATCTGGAAGGGGCGATGAAGACAGCCGGTCGGATTCGAGTGGCCATTGAGTTGTTAGAGTTCAAAAATGAGGCTGAGCCCGTTAAAGTAACAGCAAGTCTGGGTGCAAGTTCAAGTGAGGTTTTTAGCGGCGTTTTTGAACCCGATGATCTGATGGCCAGCGCAGATCAGGCCCTGTATAAGGCCAAACACGGTGGCCGAAATCAAGTGTGCAGGGCCTAATATGTTTGATGCTGATGCCAATGAACTATTGCCGATTTTTATTCTTGAGATTCAAGAGCATCTTGAAAGTTATGATGATACTTTGCTCAGGCTGGAATCTGAGCCGGGTGATGCTCGGGTATTGGCAGAACTGTTTAGAATTTTGCACACGATTAAAGGCGGCTGCTCACTCTTTGGCTTTAATCGCCTAAGCCGGCTGGTGCATCATGCCGAAAATCTGGCTGCTGCTTTACGCTCAGGCCAGTTAAACGTCACACCTGATGTTTTAAGCGCGCTTTTTGCCAGCGGAGATACGCTACGGCATCGCCTGATTCAGATTCAAGAAACGGGTAAAGAACCTGCTCAAGATGATACTGCCCTGGCTGACCGGTTAGAAGCCTTGCTGACTACCCCTCAGACTGCTGTCGTTTTGGCTTCTGAAGTTAAAGAGCACAAGCCAGTTGAAGCGCCTGCTTATCAAACAACTGAACCAAAGTCAGAAACGACAGCGCTGGCTGCAAAACTGCCGCCCGATCCGGCGGCTGGTAACGGACAGCCAAAAAATCAAGCCGCTATTCAAACCGCTATTGAGGAAGGTGAGTCTGCTTCTGAGTTAAAGACTGCTTCTCAAGCGCATGCATTTGCTGTATCAGTAACTGCGCAAAATCCAAATGATGCAGCGTTTATTCCCAATCAGTCTAATCAGTCTAATCAGGGCTCTGTAAGTGAGATTTTGCCAGATGCACCGCCAGGTGATGATACCCTGGCCCGTCGCAATGAAGGTTTGCTGCATGTAGATGTTCAGCTTTTAAATCGTCTTTTGGATCGAAGCTCTGAATTACTCTTGCTGCGTCATGCTTTTTTTCGGGCCACGCCAGGCACGGGTGAAATGAGTGCTAGAGATTATCAGCAGCTTTGCCAGCGTTATCAAGGTTTGGCGCTTGAGCTGCAAGAATCTTTGCTGCAAGTGCGAATGCAGCCAATTGGCCAGCTTTGGAAAACCTATCCACGTCTGATTCGCGACCTGGGCCAACGGACAGGTAAGCAGCTGCAGCTGGTAACTGTGGGGGAAGAAACCGAGCTAGATAAAGCGATTCTTGAAGCCATTCGCGACCCGCTTGTCCATCTTTTACGTAATGCTGTTGATCATGGTTTTGAAACCCCTGATGCCCGTCAGGCTTTAGGTAAGCCTGCTCAGGGCAGCTTGCGTTTAAGCGCTTATCAAGATGAAGGCTCTATTTTTGTCTCGCTTGAAGATGATGGCCGCGGTTTGGACTATGAGGCGATTAAATCTCGCGGCATTGAACGTGGTTTAATTACAGCGGAACGTGCAGCCCAGTCCAGTGAAGAAGATTTTATTCAATTGTTATTTGAACCTGGATTTAGTACCGCAACCAAAGTGACGGATTTGTCTGGGCGCGGAGTGGGTATGGATGTTGTCAGGACGAATCTGGCTCAGATTGGTGGCAGCATTGATGTGTTTAGTCAGAGTGGCGTTGGCACCAGATTTACCATGCGTTTGCCGCTTACGCTGACACTGTTGCCAGCTTTATTGCTCAAGCAGGGTGGCCAACAATTGGCTTTGCCCCAGCATCATCTTAAAGAAATTCTGACGCGCTCTCAGCTTGAAGAACTCAGCCTGGGTGAGCGGCCGTTTTGTCGCTGGCGTGGGCAGACTCTGCCCCTGGGTTTTTTGGGAGAATTGATGGGCAGCGGTGCGACAGAGTCAAATTTTATTGTGGTCTTGCAGGGTAAACGGCGTTTTGCCTTAGCAATCGAAGACGTGACAGAAATTCAGGAAGTTGCGGTCAAACCACTAAGTTCCCATTGGGAAAATTATCCTTTATTAGCGGGTGCAAGCTTGTTGGGTAGTGGTCAGCTGACGGTAGTGCTTAGTTTATCGGCGCTAGAAGCAAAAATTTGCCGCGAAGACGCTGATGCACGTACACAGACGCTACCCTTACCGCTGGATGTTTTAGATGCCTCAAGTGCGTTGCTTTTATGTGAAGCCCTGGGCGGTGGCCAATTGGCGCTGCCGCTAACCGAAGTTGAGGCGCTTGATGACCTTAAACCCGAACAATTGTTAAATCTGCCCGGTAGTGAAATTGTGTCGCGACGGGGTGAAATTGTCCCTGTACTCGATATTGGTGCTGCTTTGGCCGGGCGCCCACCCCAGCGCCAGATCGACAAGGCCTGTTCACTGGTGATTTGTGAACGAGACGGTCGCCGATTGGGGCTATTAGTTGCCCAGGTGATTGATATTGTCGCTGACCAGGTCCAAGCTGAAGGTCCAGCTTTGCGAGGCGGAATTTCTCGCACTGCCTTACTGGCTGAGGGTCCGGTTGAAGTTCTTGAACCCTCATATGTCTGGAGTCGGCTGGAGACTAAAGTATGA
>CAJYHH010000328.1 GCA_913773825.1 Candidatus Sericytochromatia bacterium
ATGGGTGTCCAGCTGATTCCGTCAACTGAGGCCCGCATAACGCCACTTTCGCCAACCGCTACATATAAATTTTTTCCATATGTCACGTTATAAAGATTGGTGTTAACACCTGAAGCACGATGGGTCCAGCTTAAGCCATCAGCAGATGTCCACATATTGTTTCCGCCGCCAGCCACCACAAACTGATTGTTGGCAAAAGTGACTTTCCTGGCGTTATTGCTGCCAGCAAGACTTGAGTATAAAACATATGGGTCATAGGTATAATTATCTGCGGCTGTATTGGCATTGGTGCCTCCAGCGGTTGTAACAGTAATATCCACGGTTCCAGGTGTATGAGCAGGCGCAACAGCCGTAATAGAATTTGCAGAATGTACAGTCAAGCTGATGGCCGGCGTACCGCCAAAGCTGACTGAGGTTACGCCCGTAAAATGAGTCCCCGTTATCACAACACTGGTGCCCCCAGCTTTTGGGCCATTTGTTGCAGAAAGTGCCGTGATCGTAGGGGCCGCCTGATAAGTATAGTCGTCGGCAGCTGTATTCGCCGTGGTACCACCCGGTGTCGTCACGCTGACATCAACAATACCCGCTGCCTGAGCAGGAGCCGTTGCGCTGATCGACGTGGCAGAGTTCACCATAAAACCACTCGCTGGCAGGGTGCCAAAATTGACCGCTGTCGCATTGCTAAAACCGCTGCCGGTAATATTCAGAACCGTTCCCCCCATCAAAGGGCCAGCCTGAAGTGACAGGGTTGTAATCACAGGCGGTAACAAGAAGTTAAAAGGGAGCGCCAGGCTGGTTTGGCCGTTCACACTCACACTGACCTGAGTGGTTCCTGCAGGCAATCCCGCTGGCACCGTGACGCTTAAGCTAGTGGCTGTGGCTGCTGTAACCGTGGCTGCCAGGGCCCCAAATTTAACTGAATTATTCCCTGGTGTAGGGTCAAAATTAGCACCTGTCAGGGTTAGTGTTGTTCCGGCTGGGCCAGCTGTTGGAGCAAGCTGAGCCAGGGTCGGGGCTGGCTGTGATGGCGAGCTTGATGAGCCGCCGCCACCGTTTCCAAAGCCACCCATGCCCGTACTTCCCTGAACCAAGGTGTTGCCAACTAATTCATTTGGCTGACTGGATTGGCCGTTAATGACAGCTTGCACATCAAGTCGATAAGGTTTGTCAGCCTGCAGCCCTGTAAAGGTATAGCTGGTTCCGTTAATATTTGCAGCGACTTCTTGCCCGTCCAGCAGCAGGCGATAAGTGTGGGGACGGTTATCGGCAATATCCCAACTGACTGTTAGTGAATGCGCTTCGCGGCGCACAATTTGCAGATTGCGAGGAGCCAGCGGAATCTCAGCTGTCGCTGAAGCAAAAGCCGAAGGGCTAGAAGTTGGGCGAGGTGCTGAACTGGAATTAGACGGGGGATTTGATGTTTCAGTTGGAGCCGAGCTGGGATTGGGTGTTGGTAAAGTACCCGCACTTTCATTGGGCTGAGTAGTGGGTTGAGTTGAGCTGGATGCCGAAGGCGCAGAGGGGCTGGCACTTGGATTGCTTAGCGGCACTTGAGTAGGCTGGCAGGCAGGCAGACAGAGTACAAAAACAGCAACAGCAAAGGATTTAGAAGAAAAATGATTCAAGCATCACTCCAAAAAAAACATAAATAAAAGGGCTGATAGAACATCTCAAACGGGTTAATGGCTTCAGTCTTTAAACGATTTTGCAGATTTTAACTTTAATCATCAATTTTGATAACATCGCAGGGTTAAATAAAAAATTAAATTAGAGGAAAAGTCTAAACCTGACATGCCCTGACATGCATAATGACTTAAAAGCAACAGAACTTTAAAGCAGATACTTTCTCATGCATGCAGATAAATGCACAAATTTGCAAAACGTGAGTGACGATTCAAAAAAATAAGCCCACAGACTACGTGAAGTATCAAAAATCACGGCCCGTTATTTTCAATGATTGTTTCACCCGTTTGTGGACCAAATAGCGTAAACCAAGACAGAACCGTCAGCAACGGACAGCTTGAGCTTGCGGCAGGGATGGCTGCTGGTCTGGCTGACTTGCCCACCGGATCCCAGTTTGAATTTCGAATCAATCATTTTGCTCAGCCTGAAGGCCTGATAAAGTGTAGTGCTTCAAACAGGCTTAGAATCAAGCGATGCTTGTTCTAGCTCAAGTACATAAGCTATGCTGGGAAGCACAGGAGGCGTACCGTGCAGCGTGTGGTTCTGGTTACAGGTACCAGCTCAGGGATTGGTCTGGAGCTGGCCCGCAAGCTCAGCAACAGTGACTATCGCGTGATCATCACCGCCCGTCGCAATTCATTGCCGCTGCTCACCCAGGAGTTTGCCGAAAACTCACGCTTTTTAATTCGAGAGCTAGATCTGACGGATTTTAGCGCCATTCACACCCTGGTTGATGAAATTGAGCGCTTTTGGGGCGGTGTCGATATTTTAGTCAATAATGCCGGCATCTCTTATCGTTCTGTAGTCGAAGATATGACCGACACTGACGAATGGCGTCAGATGGCGACCAATTATCTCGGGCCGATGTGTCTGATTCGCAGCGTTTTGCCCAGCATGCGTCAAAAACGAGCAGGCCGGATTATTAATGTCTCGTCAGTTGGCGGGATGATGGCCATGCCGACGATGGCCAGTTATTCAGCCTCTAAATTTGCTTTAGAAGGCGCCAGCGAAGCGCTCTGGTATGAATTACGCCCCTGGAACATTCAGGTCAGCCTGATTCAGCCTGGCTTTATTCATTCAGAATCTTTTCGGCGTGTTGTCTATTCTCAGACTCATCAAGCCCGCTTATTGCGCCATGAACGCTCACCCTTTCAGGCTTATTATGAGCAGATGGAGCGCTTTGTCACCCTGATGATGGAGCATGCACCGCAGACTGCAGAAGATATCGCAGACTTAATTATCCACACCATGAATCGCCGCCGCCCCCCATTGCGTGTTCCAGGGACTCTTGATGCCCATCTCTTTGCCTTGCTCAGACGTCTGCTGCCGCGCAGCCTGTATCACCAGCTGCTGTACAGACTCTTGCCAGGCATCAGGCTCTGGGGCAAGGAAGAGTGAAAGGCGGGCAAAGCTCGACGTTTAGGGCTTACTGAGTTCGCGGTTTAGAAATAACGGGCTCCCTAAACCACGCCGCAGGCGTATGATCCGGCGCAGCTACTAAACGCACACAAAGCGTGCGCCCACCTCTATCCCACAATCTCCACCAGCATACCCTTAGAAGACACGGTATACAGCTCATCGATATCAGGGTTTTTAAGCGCCACGCAGCCACGGGTCCAGTTGCTGCGTGTCTCAATCAGGCTGTTATTATTATCCGGCACACCGTGAATCCCAATTTCGCTGCCAATGGTGGCCTCAGCAGGGATTTCGCCTGCGGCTTTAGACGCGTGATGTTTTTGCCAGGAAGAGTCAGTCGGGTAATCGACCCATAAAAACTTCGACCAGCGGGCGTGAGGGTAAAGATTGCGAATGCTAAAAATGCCTTCTGGGGTGGCCCCATCGCCTTCATAGCGTTTGTCTTTGACGGGCTCTGAGCCAAATACGACTGGGTATGACTTGATCGCTTTTTGAGCATAAAACACCGTCAGGCGATACTGAGATTTTTCAACCAGCAGGGTCACAAGCGCTTTATCAAAGTCCTTTGGCAACAGTTCTGATAAGCCGCTATCAGAATTTAAAGCAGCTTTTGGCCTTTGATGAAAGGCTTGTAGGTCTTGAACATCACTCACCCGGAATCTGGGTGTCGTTACCGGCTTCTTTGCTCGAGCAGGCGCGATTGTCGTAAGGCGGCACTTTATTGGTGAGCGAAGCAAATTTTAACCGCTCAAATTCCTGATTATAAAAGCCCGCTACTTTAGGTG
>CAJYHH010000329.1 GCA_913773825.1 Candidatus Sericytochromatia bacterium
CTGTGTAAAGACGCAAGGCCTTGCGTCTTTACACAGCCTACCTGATTTTCACGCTTTCTTGACCCAACACCTATCCCTCACCACCCACCACTCTCTCGCTATGTGGTAACGTAACAATCAGCATTGCACAGTCAATCTGGTAAGCAAGCGAGTAACTTGCAAACAATCCCAAGGGCGCGTAGCCCGTCAGCGCGCGCCTGGCGCAGGGGGTAAGATGACCGAGGAATCAGCTGAATCGCGTCGCCAGCAGGCGAGTTTTAATCGCCGCTTAGCAGTGGGCTTTTTTGCTGCCCTGGTACTGTTTGGCGTTAATATGTTCATCGCCTTTCACAGCGTTCAGCGCCTAATCGATAATAATCAACGCGTGACCCAACACTATGACGTGCTGGCCGCTCTGCGTTCGATTGTACTGGCGGTACAGGAAGTTGAATCCCTGCAGCGCGGTTATGTCATTACCGGTGAAGATAACGGTCTGCAAAGTTATTACCTGGCGGCTTCTGGGGTCGGACAGTATCTGTCAACGCTTAAAACCCTCACGCTTGACCCTCAGCTCAAACCTCTGATTCCAGTGCTTGAAACCCATATTGCCCGCCGTCTGGCGGTTGGTCATCAAGCGCTCGAACTGCGCCGTGACGGAGATTTTGATTCAGCCCGTGAGCTGATTATCTCAGGTCAGGGTGCCAGCGAAATGGAACAGATTCGCAAAATTATTGCTCAGATGATTCAGCGCGAAACTGAATTATTAGGCCGTTTTACTAACGAATCTCAAATGAGCGCCTGGTATTCGCTTTCGACTCTGATTGTCGCAACCTTAGCCAATCTGATTCTGCTTGGCCTGGTCTATCGGATGATTCTAAGCGATATTACCCGTCGACGCAGCGTAGAGCGAGATTTAAAAGCTGCTCGTGATGCTGCTGAAGCAGCTAATCAAGCCAAAAGTTTGTTTTTGGCCAATATGTCCCATGAGCTGCGTACCCCGCTTAACGCCATTTTAGGCTATGCCGAACTGCTGCAGGAAGAAACTGAAGAGCGCGGAATTACAGGTCTGGATCATGATTTAGAGATTATTCACGGTGAAGGGCACAGGCTCTTAGAGCTGATTGCCGATATTCTTGATCTGTCAAAAATTGAAGCCGGCAAAATGGATCTGGTGATTGAAAGTTTTGAGCTTGAGCCTTTATTAACAGAACTGGGTCAGACTGTGGCGACCCAGATGAACAAACAGGGTAATGCTTTTCAGATTAAAGTCGATCAGAGCTTGGGCAGTATGCGCAGTGATCAGGCCAAGCTTCGTCAGTGCCTACTTAATTTATTGTCAAATTCAGCTAAGTTTACTCACAAGGGTAGCGTCACCTTAGCTGTCAGCCGGGAATCCCGACCCCGTGATGCCCAATCAGGCGAACAACAGGACTGGATGATTTTTCGTGTAGCGGACACGGGTATTGGAATTGCGCC
>CAJYHH010000330.1 GCA_913773825.1 Candidatus Sericytochromatia bacterium
TCAGCATTGTGCGCGGCGAAAGCAAGCCGCTGTCGCGCTGGGAGCAAAATCACGTGCTCGAAAAGCGGATTAGCTACTTTGAAGATGATTTAGTGGTGATGGCCTGGAACAGCTCGTTTATTTACGATCCCGAAGGATCCAGCGAGCACGTAGATATTTTAGAATTTGCCAACTCAGAATTGCTTGAACTGCGCTCTTATGACCAGTTGCTGGATCAACAGTTACAAGCGATTTATGATGCCCTCGAAGAACTGCCCAAGTCTCGCTTTTTAACCTGGTTTGCCAGTTTGCGCTTTCCGATTTTTAGCAATCCTTATGAACACACCACTCAAAAATTGCTGACTTTGCTGATTGACGTTGCGGAGCTGACGGACCGAATCGAAAACAGCCTTAAAATCATTGGCGATCTCTATTTAGCCCGCATTTACAAACAGATTTCAGTCTTGTTACATCTGCAGGAATGGCAAGGCCGTGTAGACGGTAAACTTGCCAGTGCCCGACAAATTTACGAAACCCTCAGCAGTGAACTATCTGAACGCCGCTCTACGTTTATGGAAATTGTCGTGATCATCCTGATTGCGATTGGGATTCTGACGTTTTTTATTCCCAGCGGGTAGAGGCAAGCAGAGCTTGTCATTTTGTGAACACGGGGTGTTTGGTTTGGCGGCACGCGGGGCGTAGCCGCTTTAGGGACGGGGAAAGCCCGTCTGTTTAGGTTGTTAAACTTCTAAACGGCGCAATGGCGCATCAAACCCTCATGTCCCATGCCTCGTCACATCTCCCAGACAGCCTGCGCGGTATAATAACAATAACAATCTTCAATTAAATCATCATGCAAGCTAAATATCGTATTCAGCAGGGCAAAATCCTGATCTATCATCTCTTCGACATTGCCGATGAGATCGATCTCGAAAAGCTCCGCAACCAATGGGCAGGCCGTTCAACCAATATCCGTCTGGTATCTCGCCGTGCTTCGCCTTATTATATGCAGTTCGAAAAAGAACCGCTGCTGCTGCCGCTGGGCCAGATGTCGCTGTTATTAACCCCCGATCAGCGCCTGGACGCGGAAGTCCGCGCCAAAGCATTTGACTTTGGTGTCTTGTCAATTTGCTGGGAAGTTGCCATCCCTCATGACTGGGCCGATCTGGTTGAAGACGCTTATCTGTATATCGACTCAGATCATATTGCTGAGCAGTCTAATAAGCTGCTTGAAGACTTAATGCCCGCTTTGCAGGGCGCTCTGACTCAGCGCCATAAAGAGATGCTGATGGAAGACTATACAATTTTTTATGTCAATCGTTTTGAAAACGCCGTCAGCGCTGAACAATTACTTGACCATGCCGGTACGGATATTGTCAGCATTGTGCGCGGCGAAAGCAAGCCGCTGTCGCGCTGGGAGCAAAATCACGTGCTCGAAAAGCGGATTAGCTACTTTGAAGATGATTTAGTGGTGATGGCCTGGAACAGCTCGT
>CAJYHH010000331.1 GCA_913773825.1 Candidatus Sericytochromatia bacterium
TGCTGCTCTCGAATAAGGGCATTTTGCCTTTGCTCTGGCAAATGTTCCCTGGCCACCCCAATCTGCTCGAAAGCTATTTTGAAGGAGATCCACGCGCAGCGAATCTGGGCCAGCGCTATGTGCGCAAACCAATTTTTAGCCGTGAAGGCGCCAACGTCACTTTAGTAGATGGCAAAAACATCATCCGCATTGCCGGAGACTATGGCGCTGAAGGCCATGTGCTTCAGGCTTATTCGCCTTTACCTGAATTTGAAGGCTGGTCAGCCGTGCTAGGCTCGTGGATTATTCGCGGGGAATCCGCCGGGATTGGGATTCGCGAAGATCAAGGCCCGATTACCACTAACCGCTCACGCTTTGTGCCGCATTTTATATGGGGGTGAGACCGGCTTCGCAGGGGTTTTGGGTGGTGGGGAGAATTAGGGACAAAAAATGTAAAAAAGCAGAAGGGGGGTTGCGCCCTTCTGCCAGAGTCACCCGTTGATGTTGGAAGGTTGTAAGGAAGTTATAGCCAGTGTCAGGCTATAACTTGTGCATTATTTTTACAATTCCTTATTATCGATTTGCATGGGCACCAAGCTCGATCAGGGCATAGACTTAAATCCAATACTAAATAGATCATTTAGCCACTATTTATTCAGATTGGATTTAGCAAAGGAGTACCCAATATGTCGATTATGTCCAAACCTATCTTGCACAATCGCCCTTCTCGTGTAAAATCTCTGCTTGCTGCTCTGACAGGCCTGCTCTTAATAGGCCTGCCTGCTTCAGCTCAAAATACAGAAGTAACGACCGTTCCGTTTGTTGATCTGAATCTGTATAAAGGCACCTGGCACGAAATTGCGTCTTTTCCGATGATGTTTCAGAACTCTGAATGTGAAGGCACCACGGCGACTTATACTCTTAATCCCGACAAAAGTGTCAAAGTCTGGAACCAGTGTTATGTGCCTGACGGCCAGGGTTATCGCCTTGAACATGTAGAAGGTCGCGCCCGGCCTGTAGATGACAGCAATTCTAAGCTGAAAGTTCAGTTTTTCTGGCCCTTTGAAGGAGACTACTGGGTGATTGCTCTGGACGATAATTACCAGTACGCCATGGTGGGTCACCCCAGCCGTGATTATCTCTGGATCTTGAGCCGCGATCGGGTCATGGATGCCCAGACCTATCAGATGCTGCTTGATAAAGCCCGCAGCCAGGGCTTTGATATCTCACGTCTGCGCCAGACACCCCCACGCAGCTAATCGCGTAAGCTAAAACAACCGCAAAAAATGACTAAGGCCAGGAATATGTGTGAATATTCCTGGTCTTAGTGGCTAGATAGTTTAAACAAGTAAGTTGTAAAAACTCACTTAAAGGGGCTGAACAGGACCGGTGAGCTCAATCGTTGGAACCTCAGGAGCCGAGGCACCAGCAGGGGCGGATTCGCTTACCACAACACCCTGATCGTTGCTCTGATTTGGAGCAGACTCGATCACGCGCAGGGGAATCTCACCTTTTTTGTAATAGCCCAGGCGTTTACGAGCAAGCTCTTCAACACCTTCGGAAGTGCCGTAATATTTGAGGTCTTCTTTGAGCTTGACCTGCTCAGAGACAACCTTTTGCATGTCGTCATCAAGACGAGTCTGGTAGTTTTGAAGGCGCATTTCCTGATTAATCAGGTTAATGCAGTTGACCAGCAAATAGACAAACACCAGAGAAAGGGCGATTTTCATCGTTTTCATGCAGCTCAGTACCAGGTGACCATATAAATTGATGGGGGTTGATATCGTGTCAGATGCATCTACTTTAACATGACGCGAGCGCAAAAAGAAGTGCTGTAAGATACAAATTCAGGTCCAGCCAGCAGTTAGAGGCTCAGGCTCAAATTGAACAATCATCAAGCTTAGACCCTGCTTTTATGCTGACTTGGCCTGCTAACGGCTACCAGCCATAAGCAAGCAGCGTTATTATAGCGATTATGGACAGTTATACGACGGCTGACACAAACTGGGTCAGCAGCTGGAACGATTATTTTAGCCAGCACTGGGAACACAATCAAGGCCCTGAGCAGACGGCTTTTTTTGCGCGAGTTACCCTGGCTGGTCTCCCAGGCCCCTTTTGGGATCTGGTGCGTCAAGCGCAACTTGAAATACTGGACTGGGGCTGCGCCATGGGTGATGCCCTAGCCGTTTTTGCCCAGGCTTTTCCTGAGTCAGAGCTAAGTGGCCTAGACCTCTCACCCCTGGCGATTCAGCGGGCTCAGACGCGCTATCCTCAGTTTATGTTTAGCACCCAGCCCTTGCGGGATCTGGTGATTCAACGGGGTCAGCGTTTTTCAATTGTCTATACCTCTAACTGTCTTGAGCATTTTGCCCATCCACTACAGATTCTGAGCGAGCAGATTTTGCCAGGGGTTAAAGATTATCTGGTGATTCTTGTGCCTTATCAGGAGCAAACACTCTGCAAAGGCCATCTGGTGCGCTTTGACGCCCAGGATTTCCCTTCACAGCTACACGGCCTGGAGCGGATATTCTGGCGCGTGATCCCGACAACTCAACTGCCGGGCAGCTTTTGGCAAGGTCAGCAACTCTTGCTGATTTATGCCCGTCCCCAGGCCATTGGCCTGCATCAACTGCGCCAGGGACTTCACACCTGGCACCCACTGAAAGGTCCCCATGGTTCATTCTGATACTCCCTCTTCTTTATCTCAAACAACTGAAACTCAGCCGATCTGGAACGCCAGTTTTTATCGTTTTGTCGCCCTGCCCGACTATCAGGAATTACGCCCTCTTTACCTGGAGCGCTGCAAAGAACTCAACCTGCTTGGCACCATTTTATTGGCGGCTGAAGGAATCAATGCCACGATCTCTGGAACTCGTGAAGCTTTAGAAGCACTGATCCATTTTTTTGATCAAGACCCCCGTCTGGCAGGCATTAGCCCTAAATATTCCGTGTCTCCAACCGCCCCCTTTGCCCGTTTAAAAGTCCGGCTCAAACGGGAAATTGTCACCTTAGGTCGTCCAGAAGAAGAGTACCAGACGTCTACAGGCCGCCCAGAAGGCCAGCAT
>CAJYHH010000332.1 GCA_913773825.1 Candidatus Sericytochromatia bacterium
TGCATTACATTTATGCATCTGATGGACTGCTGCCATATCATTACCGTTGAAGGCCTAAGCGAAAACGGTAGTCTCAATCTGATTCAAGAGGCCATGGTAGAAAACCAGGGTGCCCAGTGCGGTTATTGCACACCTGGCTTTGTCTGTGCCATGACAGATTTTGTGAATCATCGTGTACATCAGAGTGAATCAGCTCGCCAGGCTGAGCCAAAAGAGCGTTTTCTGGAAGCCAAACAGCTGCGTAACTGCTTAACCGGTAATCTTTGCCGCTGTACAGGTTATGGCCCGATTCTGAATGCTGGTACTTCAATTGACCTGCAGAACTTCACTCCCTTACAGCAGCGTTATGAAACCCCGGAGATGCTGGCAGACATTGTCAGCCATAGCACTACCGGCATTCAGATTGAGACAGCTGAGCGCAAACTCTATGCACCTACCACCCTGCAAGAAGCAGCTGCTTACCGGGCCGAAAAACCCGACAGCAAAATTTTTGCTTCAGCCACTGACATGGGTGTGCTGATCAACAAAGAAAAAACCGACCCTTTAGTGATCACACATCTGGGACGTGTCGCTGAAGCTCATGACTTAAGTGAAGCAGATGGCTATGTGGTGGTAGGCGCACGTGTTTCGCTAAGCCAGCTTGAGCATTTTTGTCGTGACCGCATCCCTGAATTTGCACGGATGATGCGCATTTTTGCTTCGCCACAGATTAAAAACAAAGGCACATTAGTTGGCAATATTGCCAATGCTTCACCCATCGCTGATACGCTGCCGTTTTTACATGTCGCTGAAGCCGAAATTGAAGTTTTGTCTGTGCGAGGCACTCGCCGGATAAATATCAATGAGTTTTATACCGGTTACAAAAAACTGGCAATGGAAGCTGATGAATTGATCAGCCGCGTGTTTATTCCGATTCCGGGTAAAAATGAGCTGATGCGTTTATATAAAATCTCTAATCGCAAAGATTTAGATATCTCCACTTTTACAGCCGCCATCCGCTTAAAGCTGAACGGTCGCAAAATTGAAAACGCCCGCATTGCCTTTGGAGGAGTGGGGCCAACTATTTTACGCCTGGATCAGACCGAAGCCTTTTTACAGAACCAGAGTCTGGACGAAGATGTCTTTAGCCGCGCAGGCGCGCTTGCTCGAACTGAAATTACGCCGATCAGTGATGTTCGCGCTAGCAGCGACTACCGTCTACAGCTCGCCGAAAACATTCTGATGAAGTTCTACTGTGAGCTTGGTGAAACCGTCTCAGAACCAGCCCTGAGCTGATTGATCGCAATTTAAGATTTAGCTCAGGGAAGATTTTTCTTCAGCTTCCCTGAGCTTTTTACGTGCTTGGTCTGCAAGCAATAACATTGCAAAGAACACAAAAACGGCTAAAACCACTAAGTGCCAAGGAATTTGGCCATTCTCTAAAGCTTGTTTGACAACATCACTCCCGACCACCAATAACACTGTCACGGGCAACATACAAAGCCAGCTCATAAACACAAACGTCAACAGTGAAACCCGCGTCAGACCAAATCCATAATTAAGCAGATTAAATGGAAAAATGGGTAATAAACGGGTAATGGCAACAATCAGCGGACCGTGATCACGCGTCAGAATGTAGAGTTTTTTAAAAGTCGCCTGTTCACTTAGGCTGGTTTCTAAAGCCTCTCGGGCAAAATAGCGAGAAATCAAAAAACAACTGGTGGCGGCCAAAACAGACGCCAGGCTAGCCCAGATCACTCCCCAGAATGAACCAAACAGAATCCCAGCAGCAACAGTTAGGACAGAACCTGGCAAAGCGGCGATAGAAGCTAATACATATAACAAAATATAAACTGCTGGCCCCCAGGAACCAAGAGAGGCAATCCAGGGTCTCAAGCCACTCAGCCACTGATCCAGGTGCAAAACTTTTGCCAAAACCAGCCCCATTAACACAATAACAAGCAGGAGCAGAGGCTTCCAAAGCCCTTTTACTTTTATTTCATTACGCATGCCAGAATTCTCCCCGCCAGCTTTCGCCATAAAATTTAAAACGCTCACTTATTAAAGATCGGATAAAGCCGAATGACCAAGCTGGGCAGTGCCAAATCCCAAAACAAAAGCTCTTAAGATGCTTTTGTCAAGATAGATATATTCAATCATATTATTCAATTTTTTAAACAAATCAAGAAAATAAAGAAATTAAATTAATTTCACTTCATTTACACAACAAACAACGTCATCAAAACGAAATATTTTATCTTCTTTATGTAATGTTCTTAAACTACTCAGGCCAAAACAGCGATGTTTTTTATCTTAGCTTAACCTTATCGGAACTAAGATTAAATTTTTTCTTCAGATTAAATTAAGCTTAGATTAAGATGAATACTGACTGTTTAACGAAAAATCAGCCAACAACCGGCCACTTAAACTCCCCCCTCGACCGAAAGACTCTACACCAACAAATTTCAAAAAATGCCGATATTTATCCATAAATAACGCTCAATAGCCATAATATCAATTTACTTGACGATCTCAGCAAGCGTGATATACTGATTTTCACATGTGATTGGCATCACGGTGTCACCCGAATAGCCAAAAAAGCGTGCTAACAGCTATTTTTCACCCACTGTTCTGCGCACGCCCAACGACAGGTTAGACAGGAAGGTTCACAGCAATGTCCCTGCAAGCAGACTTCAATCACAGTCCTGCCCCTACGCATTCCTGCGTCAACTCAGATTCTCTTTTTCAAGAACTTGATCATTCATTTACCCATCTCTGGAACAGCGAACTGACAAATTATGTTCAGTCCGTTCAGGGCAGCGTCCTGCCCGAGGCTGCGGCTCAACCCACCCGCAGCCGCCGCAGCCGTAAACAACGCGTTTTACGCACCCCCAGCCAGGTTTCTGAAACTCAGACCACACCGGTTTCCCCGATTCGGCCGGCTCGGACAAGCCGCACAACTCGCCGTAAAGCATCCAAACAGCCTCTGATCAGCTTAAAAACGCTTCGTTCAATCTCTGCTCCTTCAGCAGCCTGGGTCAAAGCTGCGGGGGTTGCAGCAGGTGTGTTTGGTTTAAGTGTGGGTTCTTACCAGTGGTACCAGAACTTCCAGCAAAGTCGTGAACTTCCCCCCATTCGTCAGGTGATGTATCAAAACGCCCAGACCAAAGTAGCGGCTTTTCGAAAAGAAATTGAAGACGGCGAACACTTCATCAGCGACGCCAATAGCCCGATTGAATACATTGTTCAGACTGGCGACACCGTGGAAAAGATCTCTAAAAAATTCCACGTTACTCCCAACACCATTCTCAAAAACAACAATCCCAGCAAAATTGACGATGTGCTTGAACCCGGCACCAAGCTGACCATTTTGCCTGTCGACGGCATTGCTCACCCGGTTGAGAAAAATGAAACCATTGCAGAGCTGTCTAAGCGCTATGCTGTAGGCGTTCAGGATATTGTCGATGCCAACGAACTCGACAATCCTCATATGATCACCGAAAAACAAAAAATTATTATCCCCAATGCCACAGAGCTCAAGCGCCGTCCTGAACCCAAACCGGTTCTGGCCGCCATTCGTAACTCTCACACGGGACAAAGTGCTCCGTTGGTTAAAACCCAGACCGGCCGCCGTTTGTCCTGGCCAGCAGCTGGTACGGTTACTTCTAATTACGGTTGGCGCTGGTTCCGTATGCATAACGGCATGGACATTGCCGGCCCTGTTGGAACCCCGGTTAAAGCAGCCAAAGAAGGCCGGATTGCCTATAGCGGCTGGATGGGCGGCTATGGCTACTGCATCGACATTGATCACGGTAATGGGGTCATCACACGTTACGGCCATAACTCGGCATTACATGCCCAGGTCGGCCAATA
>CAJYHH010000333.1 GCA_913773825.1 Candidatus Sericytochromatia bacterium
TATAAAAAGCTGGTCAAAGAAGTTCATCCTGACCGCTTTAGTGACAGCGCTGAAAAAACCAAAGCCGAAGAGGCCTTTAAACGCCTGGGCGTTGCCTTTAATACCCTGCGTGATCCGCTCCAGCGCAAAGACTATGAGCGCGTCATCGAACGTTATTACCCTTCATTTTCAACATCATCCAGATCAACATCTAGCTCAACAGCCAGTTCTGGATCCAGCACTGGAACCAGTTCAAATCCTTCATCTGCAACCCCTTCTGGCGCAAGCGCAGATTCCCCCAAAGCCTCTGCGCCCCATCGTCCAAACAATACTGCACCCTTTCAAGATCCTCAGGTTGCCAAACAACGTGAACAAGCCCGCCAGGAGCAAGCAGAACGTCATTACACAACAGGCCGTGACTTTGAGCGCAAAAATCAAATGGACGATGCGGTCAAAGAATACCAGGAAGCAATTCGAATTAAAAACGAAGTAGCTAAATATCACAGCCAACTTGGACTGGTGCTGGATAAAAAAGGCTGGTCCGGTTATGCTCAGGCTGAGTTTAAAGTAGCCCTGCACTTTGACCCCACCGATAAACTAGCGCTTAAACATTACAAACCGACAGCTGGCGCCAGCCAGACCAAGGGAACAGGCTTTAAATTTCTTAATATTTTTCGCGGTGCAGACAAAGGCATGAAGCTGGGCGAACTTTTAATCAAGCTGGGACATCTCAACAAAGACCAGCTACAGTCAGCACTTAAACTGCAAAACGACGAAAAATTGCTGCTTGGCGAAATTCTCATCCGCAAAAAATATATCAAGCCCGAACATCTGGCTCAGGCCCTGATTCAGCAGGGTGAGTCTGTTCAAAAGCAAGAAAAAGCCTAAATTTATCTACTCTTACGGCTCAGAAGCAGACGCTGGCTGACGGATCCGGCTGCAGGACTTGAGCTGAGCTGCTAAGATAAACACATAACTTTCTCACCTGACTGGAGCTTTTGTCATGAAAAATCCTATGCACCTTGCCATTGGCGTAATGGTTGCGATTGTGGCTGGCATTTCAGCTGTCATGCTTATTCCTCAAAAAAGTCCAAATACTCAGACAAGCGAAAACCAGCAGCAGCCCGGTGAAACGGCTGGAGATATGAACTGGCAGGCTTACAATAACGGCATAGAAGTAGCTAAAAATAACGACAAAGTTGTAATGGTTCAGTTCTTTGCCACCTGGTGTGGCTATTGTAAGAAAATGGATCAGGAAGTTTTTACTGACGAAAAAGTCAAAGACAATCTAAGCAAGAACTTTGTCTCGGTCCGGGTCACTGAAAGCTCTGATAGCAAAGTCAACTATGGGGGCAAAGATGTCACAGAAAAAGAACTGACCTCTCTGTTTCAAGTTAGCGGCTTCCCTACCATTGTCTTTCTTGATGGGGAAGGCAAAACCCTGTCTGACAAAGAAGGCCGTGAGCTAAAAATTCCCGGTTTTGTCCCAGCAGAAGAAATGAACAGCATTTTGGCCTGGATTGGCACAAAGTCTTATAAAGAAATGGACTACGGTGCGTTTAAGTCTCAAGCCAGCAAAAGCTAATAGGTCTTTCATAAATAAAGAATATCTTCAGCTTGTCTAAGTCCCTTAGCGTTTAAACTCAGTAATTTAACCTCATCTAAAATAGCTCAGTCAACAGAACGGCCTCTTATGATAAGAGGCCGTTCTGTCTTCTTCTGAATTGCTTAACTAGACCGCAAATAGATTGGGGTCAAGCGCCTGAGCTTTGCTGAAGAATTGCTGACTGGTCGGGTAATCCCCCAGATGGCGCAGGGCCGTTCCCATCGCATAACAGAGATCGGCAGTGACTTCGCCTTCACGCAGACTACGCGTCAGAGATTCCAGAGCCTTATCATATTTACCCAGCATCAAATAAGCTACACCCAGATTATAGCTTACGCTGGGCTGATATGGATCAACCTGTAAAGCTTTCAGGAAGTGCTTTTCAGCCACTTGATACTGCTGATTTTCAACGGCGGCAAAAGCTTCACCGAGCACATCAGACAACAGCTGTTCGCGATAAAAACGGTAAACCGGACGCTCGGCCAGCTCTGCAATCTGCTCTTCTAAACGCAGCAGGCTGTGCTTCCAGCTTAGGTTTTCGCTGACATCCTGGCGGGCGCGAACACCCTTTTGACGGGCTTCTTCGGGGTTTTCGTAGACATGCCGCAGCATCGCTTTTAGGGCTTCATAGTCAGGTTCTGCCCAGCTGGGGTAATCTACTGTCACCAGCACTTCATCAATCTGCTTTTCTTTAAAAGGCACTTCCTGAGCCGGGATTAGATAAGCATTGTTATCGTTGCAGTATTCCAGCGTCGGGCCATAACCCGTCACCAGCACGGCCCGTTCACAGGCCATCGCTTCAGCAATTGGTAAGGCAAACCCTTCACCTCTAAACGGATGCACAAGACAGTCCGCGCTGTTATAAAGTGCAGGCATCTGCTCAGGCGGCAGATCTTCAGTCAGATGGACAATTTCAGGCATGCTGCTATGATTTTTGCGATATCGCTCAATCCAGTCAGCAATTTCAATTGAGCGGTAGACTTTACCTGCGCCAAATTCTTTAATCACCAGCGCAACGTCTTCATCAGCGCTAAAAGTTTCAACAAAGGCATTCAGCAGCAGATCCACACCTTTGCGCAAAATCCCGCCGCCCACAAACAAAAACTTAAAGCGCTTGTTAGTCGGCAGAACTAAAGCTGGAGCAGCGGGTGTATAGACGTCAGTATCTACGCCGTTAGGCACCACCGCGACTTTTTCGTCTAACAAACCGCTGCGCAGATAACACTGGCGGACATATTCAGACGGAACCCAGACTTGATCCACATATTTGTTCATATTGTAGATCCAGCGCTCAGGCAGCGCACCAAATTCCCAGGGCTGAATCATGACCCAGTGTCCAGGTGAATGGGGTGCACTAAAATCAGGCGGCCAATGATGCCGAACCGTTAACTCAACTGCCCCCGGCAAAGGCCGGTAAGCGTTCTGCAAGAGTGCAAAATCAGGCTCATCTGGCTGAGGTACATAAGCCGGATTTGAGAAATTGCGGATTTCAACATCATAACCAGGCTCTGCCAGCAATTGACGCAGCAGTTCACGGTTAACCACACCCAGGCTGTGATAGTTAAGCGCGTCACCTTCCCAGCGAATCCGATGGTTCTGGGTATCTGTTGGCAGACGGTAACTTTGACGGCGGAAGCCACACCAGACCCAGCGCTGACCATGGCGGCTGAGTGAGCGCTTTTGCAGACCAGCGTCCTGAAGCAGTTTATCGACTAGCGCTTCTGGGTAAGGTCTATAGCTTTTAGAATCTGTCCATTTCCAGTCTTGAGCCGGAGCAAAAGTCAAAACAAAGGCACCATCAGGCTCAAGGGCATCTACCATTCGTGCCAAAGCAGAATGAAGCTGTTCAGGTGGAATCTGCTCAAGCAGATCATGGGCCAAAATACAGGCCTGTGAACGGGGATTCAGCTTGGCAATATCAGCAAAGCTCTCTAACGGATGCACACGGGCAGCTTGTTTCATGACGGCTTTAACTGAGAGTGGCAGCGCCGGCACAGCCTGATGCTGCTGCTGGGGTTCGGCTAGGGTACACTCATAAACCAAATGCTGTTCTTTTTGCTCTCTAAAACTCAGCGAAAAGCCCTGTTCTTGTAACAGGCTAACCAGTTCTGGATAAGGTCTGACATGGCCCAGACTTTGCCAAAAGAGATTATCCGCTTGAGCAGAATCATGCTGCAAAGTTTGAATATGCAGGCGCCCACCTTCGTTAAGATGTTCGCGGCACAAGCGTAAAAACACGGCCAGTTCGTGCGGCGTCAGGTTTTCAGGCAGAGCCTGAAGCAGAATCACATCAAAGCGCTCTTTAAGTAAAGACAGCGTTTTAAGCGGATTGCTGCTGTGGCGGAAGCGAAACTTTTTAGACCGCTTCTGGCGTTTAGCTAACTCACTCAGACTCGTTGTAATCGCCAACATATCTTCACACTGCACCCGGAACATCATCCAGGTTTTAAAGATATGCGGCCCCATCAACAAGACCCGATCGTTTTCACCTAATACTACGCCGGGCGGATGATTGTCCCAATAGCTTTCTAACGCTTCGGTCGCCAAGGGTAAATTTAACTGGGGCAGACCATGTGTGCGTAGCTCAGCTTCTAAATAATAATCTTCCCAACCATTGGTTTCAGCTTCCATATGACCAGGTTCAAAACCCGCATGCTGCAGCAAGCGCTTAACCAAGGGCAGCGGATAAGGACGCAGATTTTTTTCGCTCATCCAGAAGTTTTCTGGTGACACGCTAATGGGTGTGGGATTAAGCAAACGCAGTGCCCAAGTACCTTTTTTGCGTAAAGTCAACACAGCGCTGGTTAAGAGACGGCGCAGTTGAGGCAAACGTAAAGTCTCAAGCTGATAAGGCGAGTAAAGCAGATCATAACTCTGAACTAGCGTAGTCAGTTGATCAAGCTTGCCATGATGAACTGGCAAAGCTTCTGATTTTTTGATTTCGGCCAGAGCCGCATCCGTCAGGGCACCCTGAACCCAGACTTTTTCATCCAGCATCTGACGGACAAAGGGCTCAACGTCAGGTCCATACGCCAAAGCCCGGCCACGTTCTTTCAGCCTCATCGCATCTCTCCGTAAAGGCTCAGCCAGGGGGCGACCTGAACGCGCCTCAAAAAACAGCGCTAAGCTAGAGCGTTCAAGCGGCTGGCGTGTAACAACCGGCAAACGGGCATAGAGTTTTTCTAAATCACGGCCATCACTTAAGCGTAAATAGCTGCCTGGCTCCCAGCCAGATTCCCGCAATAACATTTCGTTTGGTGCATCATGCACCAAAATCGCGGCTGCCTGATGGCGCATAAAATGCTCAACCTGAATATTTTGCTGTTCAAGCCAGTCACGCCGCATATTTTGGGGCATATTTTCAGGTTCGCGCAGCATTTTACGGAACCCCAACAAAGAGTCATCTGCTAAAGAGTAATAAACCGGTGTATTCGTATGCTCAAGAGCAGCAGGTAAATAAGTTGAGAACAGCGTCAGCGAAGTCAGATGGATGCGGTCAGGACGCAGGCTGTGAAAGAGTTCCATCACCATCGGAACCAGACCAGGGGGGCCTGTCAGCGTAGCTTGCTGACGTTCAGCTTCTGGAATCCCGCTGATTTCAATTAAAGCCAGACCATCATGCTGATGATAATGTACCTGATAATTGGTCCCACCAAGAGCTGGCCGCTCACTGGCAACCACAACAGTAGGATAAACGCCTTGTTCCCGCAGGCCATTTAACATCGGCAGCCAGGGCTCGACATTTTCATAAACCAGCCACATGACATTGCGGACACCCAGGGCTGTTTTAAGATGTTTTTGTTGAAAGGCTTCTAAATACTGCCAAAGGCCCTGATTGCGTAAAGCCTGGCAAACGGCCTGATAACTTAGATAAGGATTTTTAACGCCGCCAGGCAGGGCATAAGCAGGAGTTAATTGTTCAGGCGTATAAGTCTGAAGCAATTGCTGAACCTGCTGCTGTCTAAACTCAGGCATCTGCTCAAGCCAAAAAGGAGCTAATGGCAGACTCAGACTGCTAAAGGGCAACATTTCTGGTGGATGATCAGCTAACCAGGCCAGTAAATCCATGGCTGAAGGTGAAGCAGACAAGCTGCCGACCACTTCTGAGCGAAGGGCGCTTTTACAAAACACAAAGCTTTCAAGCGGCCACAGCAAACGGGAGCTCAGGCAGAATCCTGGCCAATCACCCAACTGAAGATCAGGTAAACGGGCTTCAGGAACTGGTAATAGCTCCTGATCAACAAAGTTTGGTTTGCTTACAACAGCACCGCGCCCACTGCTTTTAAGCGCAGCAACCGCCAGCTCTAAATGTTGAGGATGAAGCAGCGCAGATGTCTGAAAAAAGCCCAGATACTCACCACTGGCCTGAGTTAGACCTTGGGCAAAGGCTTGAACAACTGCAGACTGTTCTTCAGTGGCTTCAATTGATTGACGTTTCCAGCTTTCAGGTAACCAGGCGGGTAATTCCAGATCAGGGCTGTGAAAGATCAGGACTTCTGGCTTAAGGGTTTGAGCAGCCAGGCCCTGAAACAAATGGCGAGCCTGAAGTGAAGAACGGGAGTCCAGATAAACAACAATGCTGACAGACATGATAGCCTAACCCTTCTGCACAAGATATTTCCGGATCCGCTCGGCTTGTGCCGGTGGCCCGTCAAAATTGCCCTGAGGCGCACTAAAACAAGTACCAGCCTGCTTCCAACCATGGTGACGATAAAGCGTAAACACAATTTGGCGCAGCTGAGTTTGCCATTTTTCCTGAAAGCTGGCGGGCATCTCTTCAGCTTTCAGCACAGCTTGCTCTTCGGTGCCCAGCGGCTGTAAAGCAGGTACTAATGCCATGCGGTATTGTTTTTGACGCAGACCCATCGCCAGATCCTGAGCCAGCCAGGGCCAGTTCCAGTCCTGATCAGCCCAGGTGAGAGCTAAATAAGCTTCACGGCGAATGGCTGCAAACGGCAGAGCAGCCCCTGAAACCTGCAGTGGCCCAGGTGCAAGCTGTGACCAAATTAACTCCGGCAGATCACGATAAAAATAGAACAGCTCTCGATCTTCAGGCTTATAAGTCTGCTCACTGCCGTTATAAACCAACTGGTGCTCAGACAGCGAAGCCGCAACGTCCTGACCTGCAGCTAAAAGAGTTTGTCCTTCAGCATCCACAAAAGCCGGAGCAGCCAGGCCCAGTGAAGCATCCTGCTGCAGCGCGCTTAAAGCTGCCTGCAAAGCCGGAACCGGATCACTAGCGGGGACAAAGGGCAAAAACAACCCATAATCTGTCGCAGATTCCTGAATCAGCGTACGCAGTCGCAGTGAATGACTACCCGGTTTAGATTCATTAATCAGTTTGGCTGTATGAGCTAAAGCAGGTAACTGACTACGAATCTGATCAGCATAATCATGAGCTTTGTAAATCAGCACCTCTGCCTGCTGAAAAAATTCATGAGCCAGCAGATTTTTTAACGCTTCAAAAGCCAGTGCTGATTCGACAATCGCCAATAAGCTAAAGCTCGGCTTGCCTTCAGCAGAACCTTTGACAAGCTCGACTTGGCTCTGCGAGGACGATTTACGGATGATTCGAAGGGCCATGGGTGTTCCTCATAAAAGTGCATGTTGAGTAAGAACAAATACTAATTCTGAACGCATACTAAAACGTCTGTTGAGCTTGAACAAACCTCGCAACTGGCTAGAAGCTAGCCACCGCGACCCAGGGTGAGTCCCCAGACATCCTTAAAGATCAACAAGACACCAAGGCCCAGCAAGACCATAAAGCCAGCATAGTGAAGGTTTTCTTCGAGTTTACGCGGCAAAGGCTTACCCCGCAGCCCTTCAATAATCAGCAGCATCAGGTGACCGCCATCCAGAGCCGGGATTGGCAAAATATTTAAAATCGCCAACTCAACTGAAATCAGAGCCGCAAAGTACATCAGCTGTACAAAGCCCGTCTGAGAGACTTTAGAGCCCATATTGACAACTTCAACCAAACCACCGACCTGGTTTAAAGGCAACATACCGCTGACAAGCTTCGCTAAAGCACCACCCAACAAAACACACATGGCAATCAGATCAGCCCAGGCACGGGTAAAGGCTTCACCAACCCCATTAACCGGACGTTTGCGCAACATGTCAGAAATCTGGACGCCAATGGTGCCTTTATCAGTTGGCGTGGCGTTTAAAGTCAGGGTTTCGTTAAGGCGTTTGACGGTCACAGCAACAGGGGCATCTTTACCTGCTTTGACCTGTTTTTGCATGTCTTCAGAAGTTGTAACGGCCGTACCGTTAATCGATTGAATCTGGTCACCCATTTTGATGCCAGCAGCCTGAGCCGGAGAATCATCAATCACGGCACCAACTACGACACCACCCTTTTGGGTTTCATCCGGCACACCGGTGCCAACAACCAGACCAAACAAAATCGCATAAGCCACGATCATATTGGCGACCACGCCGCCAGAAATAATAATTGCCCGCTCCCAGATTTTACGGTTTTTCAGAAAGCGCTTATCGCCGGGCTCATAATCAACCACGGAGTCTGTATCAGCACTGTTCTCATCGTCCATAAAGGCGCAAAAACCGCCCAGAGGCAAGGGATTAAGCTGAACGTCTGTTTCGCCCCACTTAAAGCTGAACAGGGGGCGGCCACCCATGGGGAAGCCAATCGAGAAAATTTTGACAGGCACGCCAAGGCTTTTGGCGCAGATAAAATGGCCAAATTCGTGAAAGGCAATCAGCAAGGCCAGCACGACAATGACGAGCAAAATATGGACAAGACTCAAAGCAGCAGTCTCCAGAGCTTGAAATTGGCGGGTAACGCCATCTGAAGTATAGCAAATGCAAAGAACGGTTCGATATGAGATCTTGGCATCACCAAGCTAATCCCCTGAGTGAAGTGCTTTAGAGCCAACTGTTTTATATTTTTTTCCATGACTTGATGGCTTTCAAACGCTCCGCTACACTGAAACCCATATTTACAAACAACCTGTCTATCGGACTTTTTAAATGAAACTCTTTCGTGCTCTAATAAGTCCCTTTCTAACACATCCCAGCCTGCGCATCAGTATGACGATAGGACTGCTATTAGTCTTTAGCTGGTATTATCTAAGCCTGACGTATCAAATTCCCTTTGACCTTGCCTGGGATATGGATTTATTGACGATTAACGATGTGCTGCTGATTAACAGTACCCAGTTACCGCTTCACAATGACCATCCCAAATTCGGCATGAATCTCTTAATGAGTCAAGCTCTCGAAATAGGGCGTTTTTTTGATATCGTATCCGTTTCCCGTTTTAGTGAGCTTCAACAAAGCCCGTCTCCGCTGATCGCCATTGCTGAATTGACTTTGTTTCTCCGCCAGACAGAGGCTGTCATTGTCTGGCTGACATTATTATTGACTCTGTTTGTTTTTTGGCGTCTGTTTCCGCGACAGCACCTGCTTTTAATTCTGAGTATCCCGCTGCTGGGACTTCAAACAGGGCTCTTGTATTGCGCAATGGTCATACGCACTGAAGCTATTAGCATTTTTTTTCTGCTGTTGGGCTTGGCCTTGTTTTGCGGCCTGCAACAGCTTAAACAGCTCCGATTTGAATTGATGGCCTGGCTAGCTGGGGGTTTCTGTTTTGGCCTAGCGCTGTTAACCAAGCTACAGGCGATTCAGGCGGCACCGCTCTTTTTATTGATCTGTGCCTATGTGTATACACAAGCAAAATTGCCTGAGACAAATGAGACATCTTCTAAACCACAGCCCGAATTAGAAAAACTGCCCACGCAAATTTCACTCCTGATTCTGATAGTTTTTGGAACTACCTTGCTTGGCTGGATATTGCTTGCCTGGCTGGCCTGGAAACATCCAAGCTTGCCAGGTCAAAAACCAGTTCTGATTCCTCTGTCTGCTTTTGCCAGTGGTGAACTCAGTTTTGCGCAACTGCTCTCTCATCTCAAACTGCAAATCGTCTGGCTGGTCCTGTTATTTAGTCCTTGGCTGGCTCTTTTGCTTATACGTCTACAGAAAAGCAAGTTGCTTCAACGGCTGGCTGCGCTTTATCCTTTATTTTGGGTTGGTTTGTTTTCGGCTTATCTCGCTCCACTCGTCACCTATCTATTTCGATCCGGCATCTCAGAGTTAACCTGGAGTTATCTGTTGCAAATAGCTCAGAGTTCACTTTGGACAGATACAAATGCCTCAACAACCTCTTCAGCAGGCGCTTTTCTGCCTACACTTGAGTTTGTACTGCATACAGATACAATTTATCTTCTGTTAGCAGCCTCAACCTTGTTGATAGGGCTTTATCGATTAAAAGAGATTTCAGACCCCAGAGAAAAATCAGCCCAACGACTGGTCTTGCTGATTTTTCTGGCGGGTTTCCTTGTCATGATGATGGGGAGCCGCGCTTTGCTGCGTGACACCATCTGGTTCAAGTTTTTAGGCAGTTTCAGTCTGTTGATTCTACTCAAGCATACTTGTCAGGGTTTGCATTCACAGCTGATGCGGCGAGCTTTAATCGGGCTATGTATTTTGTTTCCGATAGCAATGGCCTGGAGTCTGTCTGAAACCCAGAATCAAATCAAGCTCTATTACGCAAAATTCAAGTTTAATCGTTATACTTCAATGATCGATGCCGTTTATACAAGTCCAGACATGATTTACCCGACTATCATGCTGTCAGCTTACGGCAAAGATCTCTATCCCCCTCATGACAAAGATCGTGACATTCTACGTCAAGCCATAGCTCAAGCTCGTCAGGTCAATTATCTTAAAACCAGCGCTAACCAGCTCTTTGTTACCAACAAGCCCTTACCTGTCCGCGCTCTTGGACTGGCTGCTGAGCATTTTCCGGTTTGGAAACAAACCCAAGACTGGGCTCGTTTTTATACTGTTGCCCCACATCTGCGAGGTAGCATGCTGATTTCAAGCCAGATCCTTACCGAATCTGCGGCTCATCAGCGACAAAATAGCCTTTTACCCATCTGGGATCCCCATCTACTCTTGTGTTTGTCCGAGAGTGACTATCGCCGAATCTTTAAACTGACACCTACAGAAGCAGCTCCTATACAGATCAAGCACCAGGACGGAATCGAAAACTACTATCCTATTCTGATGGGTCTTAACAACCCAGAAAGTAGTGAAAGCCTTCAAACTTATCCTTATTTTAGTGTCTTGCCACTGGACTGGCTGGCTCAATTTCAGTATCCGCCATTTTTTCTTGTACATGATGGCAATTCCTGGGGGCCGGATTATCCAAACTGGCCTCATATGGTTTCTTTGATCGAAGAGCCAAGTGATAATAAAACACCTTGAGACGCATCAAAATAACGGGTGAACTTATTACTGTAAATCTGAACACTTCACCTGCCTCTGGAGTCTGCTCACAATCGGCTGTATATTGGGCAGGTAGCCCTAAGTTCTAGATGTTTTGTAGATGTTGAGGTAAGACGCAATGAGAATGCTGATGATCTGGACTTTGATTCTGAGTATGGCTCTGCCAGCAAGCGCGCAGGTGCCAGAGGGCAATCAGGCTTATAGCCAGCACAACTATGCAGAAGCACTTGGGTTTTATCGCAAAGCAATGGCAAAAGAACCTTCAGCTGAACTCAGACTACAGATTCTGCGCACCCTGGTCAAACTCAAACGCTGGGATGAGTTTATTAATGAACTGGAGTCAGGACTTAAAACTGTCCCTGACCCGCTGACCCGCGCCCGCATGCTCCATCTGGGAGCGATGACTTATCAGGAACTGCCCCATCAGGGTTATCAGCGCAACGGCAAAACCTATCGTTCAGAAGAGCATCGCGAAGGGGAGTATGTCTGGCTCTACGAAGAAGACCAGAAACAAGCCCAGAACTATTTTCAGGCCTCACGTAATCTCTACCAGGAACAGCTTAAGTCAGCCAAAAATCAGGCGCTGTTTCGTGAAATTATCGCATTTAATCTCGACCTTTCAAGCTTCTGGATGGAGCAGTTACAGATTCCCTACGAAGTCAAAGACTGGCCAATCCTGACGACTCCCAGCACTTATCCTGTCCCCACTCAAACAGACAGCACCGCCCTGGAAAAAGTCTGGCAGCTCTACCAGGAAAATCTCTGGCTTGCCCGCCAGCTTAAAGACAGTCATTTAGAAGCCAGCGAACGTTACCGTTGGGCCCGCATTTTACTGGAGCACCGCGGCCTTGAAGCCCAGGACTATCCCGATAAAGATCCCCTCTTGCTCATGCAGGCCATTATCCGCGATTTCCCAAATGATGCCCTAGTGCCAGAAATCCGCTTTATGATTGGCGATGTTTATAATGCTCGCGAAAACTACAGCAGCGCGCTTGAAAACTGGCAAATGTTGCTTAACACAAAGCTTAAAGAACATGCCGAAGCGCGGATTCAGCAGCTAAACTGGCCCCAACTGACTTTAAACACACCCGGTGCTCAAGCCCCCAATAGCATTCCGACGTTTACGATTCAGGGTCGTAATCTGGACCCCGTCCGGTTTGAACTTCACAATGTTCCACTTGAACAAGTCCTGCAGAATCCCCTGAATCTGTATAAACCCAATCGCAGCTTTAAAGACTATGTTCAGAACCTTGGCGGCTCGTTTAAAGAATTTAATGAAGTCACCCAGAAAATCAGTGAGTGGACCTGGACACCTCAGCCCACTCAACCTTATGCCGCTTTTTCGCAGGCCTTACAATTGCCCAAAGCTTTACCCGCCGGCGCTTATTTGCTAGAAGCCCACACAGACAAAGTCCGGGCAGCTCTTTTACTGGTAATCTCAGATGTGGTGCTGAGCTCACGCCAGGACAATCACCAGTCGATTTATTTTCTGGCGGATGCCATCAGCGGTAAACCCATTCCTGATGGCAAACTGTATATCAAAGAAACCACGGGCTATAACCCCAACCAGGAAGTTCGCGCTTATAAAGCCCAGACAGATGCCCAGGGCCTATATCGCTTTAATAGCCAGAGTAAGCGTCAAAACGAAAACCGTCAGTATGAAGCCTTTGCTGTCTATCGCAGCGCGGATGGCGCCACGCATTATGCCCTGAGCAATATGGGTTACTGGTCAGGTTATCGTCAGGAGTACGAAGGCTGGCGCGTTTATAGCTATACCGACCGCCCGCTTTATCGCCCTGGCCAGACCGTTAACTTCCGTCAGATGCTGCGCCGTTACCACGATGGCAAATACACAAATATCACCAGCGGTTCCGTTGAAGTTAGTGTTCATAATCCACGCGGTGAAGAAGTTTATCGCAAAACCCTCAAAGCCAATCGCTTTGGCAGCCTCAACGGCAGCTTTGAACTTGCCAGCAATGCTCCACTTGGCGCCTATCACTTTCAGTTTCGCCAGAGCGAAAACAGTGTAGGCATACAAGCGCTGGGCACCACCCAGTTTCAGGTTGAAGAATACAAAAAGCCCGAATACGAAGTCAAAGTCACGCCCCAGCCTGCTCTACCCGGCGAAACCGCTAAAGTCACTCTGCAAGGAGAGTACTTCTTTGGTGGGCCAGTGGCTGGCGCTCAGGTTGAGTACACGGTTTCACGCCGTCAGTATTATCCGTCTTTTGGCTGGGACGAATGGTATTACCGGGACTATCAGCCCAATTATAATCAGCAGGTAATTCTGCAGCAGACCGGCACGCTTAACGCCCAGGGCAAGCTTGAAATCAACTTCCCGACTCAGGTGGATGCTGATTCGGTCTATACCATCAGCGCTCAGGTCACTGACGCCTCACGGCGCGAAGTCAGCAGCAGCGGCAGCCTGACAGTTACCCGCCAGGCCTTCTTTGCTCAGATCAAGCTCAACCAGGGCTTTTATCAAGGTGGTGACCGCATCAGCACTGAAATTGAGCTCCGCGATCCCAATTCTCAGCCGGTGCCCAACCAAAGTGGCACCGTCACAATCGAAAAAATCACGGCTCAGGATCTCGCTAAAAATGAAATCCAGACTGAAAAAGTAGAGACCCAAAACGTCAAAAGTGACGCCCAGGGCCGCATTTTTGTTAACTGGACCAGTCCAACGGGCGGTGGCAAATATTGCCTGAGCTTTAGCGCTCGCGATAAACGCGAACAACTTGTCACAGCTGAACAGCAGTTCTGGGTAGCCGGTGACAATTTTAGTGGTCAGGCCATTCGCCTCAATGGCGTTGAGCTGGTAACGGACAAACGCATTTACGCCCCTGGTGAACAAGTAGAGGTTTTAGTTCAGGCTGATAAACCAGACAGCTATGTCTGGCTCACGCGCGAAAGTGATGATGCGATTCTCAACAGTGAATTGGTCTCGCTGCAAGGCCGCAGCAAAGTCCTGAGCTTTAAGCTCTCTGATCAGCATCAACCTAACTTTATGCTACGCGCGCTTAGCGTCAGCGATCGACAGCTTCATCACACAGAACGAGAGCTGTTTGTGCCCGCGATTCAGCATCGTCTGCAAATTGGCCTGACGCCTGACAAAGTGTCTTATGAGCCCGGCAGTAAAGGCAAACTCAAAATTGAAGTTAAAGATCATCAGGGTCAGCCGGTTGAAACTGAACTTTCGCTGGCCATGGTAGATGCAGCTCTTTATCAGCTGCTGCCTGATTCAAGCCAGCCGATTCATGATGCCTTTTATGGTGGCCGACGCGGCATTCCGCAGCGTCTGGATACCTCGCTCAATATTCATTACAACGCCTTTGTGGATTATTTAATCAAACAAAAAGAGTTTAAACTCGACTATCCCTTTACCCCCTTACCCGGCACAGACAGCCGTCGCGATCGCTATAAAGAAGAGCTTGCTGATGGCGAAATGCCCAGACCGTCTGCGATGGCCGAATCCGCTCCGCTTGATGATGTTGTTGCCCAGCGCAAAAGTGTCGCCAATGAATCAGCTGCCCCACCGATGCAACCAGAAGCCCCACGTGTACGCTCTGAGTTTAAAGACACGGCTTACTGGAACCCCGCCATCACCACAGATACAAACGGTAAAGCAGAACTCAATCTGGACTTCCCTGACAATCTGACCACCTGGCGCATGCTTAGCCGCGGCTGGACCGCAGATTCTTTAGTGGGCCAGACCCAGACCGATGTTCGCACCCGTCAGGATCTGATGCTGCGCCTGCAGCACCCGCGCTTTTTAACCGAAAGTGATCAGGTTGTGATCAGCGCCAACGTCAATAACGAGACAGACAAAGCTGAAAATGTAACGGTTAAACTGCAAGTTGATCCACTGCGTTTAAAGCCCAGCGATGCTCTAGAGCGCAAAGTCAGCGTTCCGGCACATGGCCAGGCGCGGGTAGACTGGCGCATGCAGGTGCTCACACCCGGTGAAGCCGTGCTAACTGCTGAAGCCCGTGGCTCTCAAGCTGGGGATGCGGTTCGTCAGACGCTGCCGGTACAGATTTACGGCTCGCTGCGGACCGAAACCAAATCAGCGTCGACCACAGGCAATGCCACGATCAGCCTTAATCTGCCAGCGGCTCGTAAACCTGAGCAGACCAAACTGCAAATCACCTTGCAGCCTTCGCTGGCTGCTACCTTACTGGATGCCCTGCCCTATCTGGCGGAGTTCCCTTATGGCTGTATCGAGCAGACCACCAGCCGCTTTGTCCCTGCGGTACTGGTCTCAAAAACCCTTCAGGATCTGGGCTTAAATCTGGATGAACTGGGCAAACAGCTTGATGCCAGCAGCAAAGCAACCCGTATCAAACAGCCCCTGGCTAGCCGCCAACAGCTGAATGAGATGATTGCTGAAGGCTTAAAACGTCTTAGCAGCAGTCAGAATCCTGACGGTGGCTGGGGCTGGTGGGCTGGTGGCCAGAGCGATGAGTATATGAGCACCTATGTGCTGGATGCTTTATTGCTGGCCCGTGAATCTGACCTCAAACTGGATTCAGGCCTAATTGATAAAGGTCTGAGTTTTGTGGATCAGTCGTTTAAAAAGCAAAAAAGTCTGCATCTTAAAACCTATCAGGCGTATGTCTTAGCCAGAGCCAAACGGGTTAGCGTCAATGAGCTAAAAGGTCTGTTTAATCAGCGCGATGGCCTAAATGCCTATAGTATGGCTTTACTGGCAATGGCCCATCAGTACGCTGGTGCCCCAGATCAGGCCAAGCTGATTCTGCAGAATCTTAAAAGCTTTGTTCGCCGTGATGCCGCTACAGCGACAGCCAGCTGGGATAACGCTGCTGCCTGGTGGTACTGGTACGGAGATCGAGTGGAGACCAATGCCGTGATTCTACAGGCCTTTAACCTGATCCATCCCAGTGACAGTCTGGTACCTGAAATCATGCGCTGGCTGGTGCATAATCGCGAAGGCAATCGCTGGCATTCCACCAAAGATACGGCCCGCGCAATTTATGCTCTGAGTGGGTATCTTAAAAACACCCGCGAGCTCAAAGCTGATTATAGCGTGGCGGTAAAGCTCAATGGAAAACAGCTCCAGACCGTTAAGTTTACAGCGGCCCAAGCTCTAAGCGGCCCGGTCAGCCTAAATCTGGCAGACAAAGATCTTAAAGTCGGAGCCAATACAATTGAACTGGTTAAAACGGGTGAAGGTACGTTGTACTTCAGCACGGCTCTGCAGGTCTTTAGCCGCGAAGAAAAAATCCCAGCAGCTGGCAACAGACTTGAAGTCAAACGCAGCTATTTTAAAGTGCTCGATCAGCTTGACCCCAACACTCAAAAGCTTGAAACCAGCCGTACACTTTTAGCGGAAGGCGCACTGGTGACAAGTGGTGAAGAAGTTGAGGTCAGGCTTGAAATCAAAGCGCCGAATGACTACGAATACCTGATGTTTGAAGACTTTAAGCCAGCCGGCTTTGAGACAGTTGATAATCTTAGCGGCTATGTCTGGCAAAACGGCACAGGTGTCTACCGCGAGTTACGGGATAATCGCGTCGCGATGTTTATGAGCTGGATGCCTCAGGGCACACAGGTTCTGACCTATCGTCTGCGAGCAGAAGTCCCAGGTTTGTTTCATGCTCTGCCTCATCGGGCAGAAGCCATGTATGCCCCGCAAATTCAGGCCACTTCAGACAGCATGATTCTGAAAATTCAGGATAAGCCTTAAACAGACCAAGGGCCTGGAATGCGATTTAACGACATTCCAGGCCCTTTCATTTTTTGCTCGTTTAAGCGGCTGTCAGAGTGGAATCATTGAGCATGTGATGGCCTAACAGCGAAAAATCTGGCTGGGGCAGGAGTTCAAAAGCGGGACGGGCAAAGAAATAGCCTTGAAAATAACGAAAACCACGATCTTGAAACCAGGAGAGTTCTTCGAGGGTTTCGACCCCTTCGACAATGACGGTAATGTCGAGTTCCTGACAGATCTGCTGCATGCCTTTGATGATGGCCTGCTTGGGCTTTTCGCGATGAATATTGCGCACCAGCTCCATATCAATTTTGACAAAGTCAGGCTGAAAGTTCGCCAGTAGATTGAGGCCTGCATAGCCAGCGCCAAAATCATCAATCGCCGTGCGAAAACCCAGCGATTTATAGTACTGAGCAATGCTGGTCAGATAAGCAGGATTTTCGACTTTTTCGGCTTCGGTAATTTCAAAAATAATCTGATTGGGATTAAAGTTATATTTGCTGGCAGCAGCCAGAGTGGTGCGGATGCAGTTTTCGGGATTATAAATTGCGTTGGGCATAAAGTTAATGCTTAGACAGGCATCAAGCCCCAGTTTGGATGCGGTTTCTAAGGCTTTAACCCGACAGTTCTGGTCAAAGGCATAGCGATTATCTATATTCACCTTAGAGAGAATTTCCCAGGCGGGCTCTTGATTAACCCCTCTGACCAGGGCTTCATAACCCATCACCGTTTGTTCAGCTAAATCGACAATCGGCTGGTAAGCCATGGCAATCTCAAAATCTAGTTTGGCATGACCATTTTGGCACTGTTTACAGGTGCTGGGCATTGAGTGTGTCCTTCAGCGTAACAAATAGATTGTAAAAGATTGTGACATATTTACAGAATCCGCGTGTTAAGCGCTTTTACACGATTTTGATCCCAAACAAATGCCCACTTGATGCTGTTTCAGCCATCCTGAGACAGATCCTGTCAAAGTCAATCAAGGCCTAATTTTATATATCTTTTATACAAAATTGACAGCTGATTGATAGGGTTGTTTTTATTTAATGAAGTGACTTTGCGACAGCCTGAACCCGATCACCAGCATAAATCAGTGAGGTTTCAAGCCGACGTTCCGTTTCGCTCAGATGGATGCGGGCATGCCGCAGACTCTCTTGTAAGGCGCCCAAAAGCTGAATATCATCAGCGAGTATACGCTCAAGGCCTGGCTGGGCCTGTAATCTGGCTTTTAAAACATCACGTCTCAGATTAACTAAACGCTCTGACTGTTCAAGCTCGCGCAAAAGCCCACTGTTAGTCCGATCAGTTTGATCAAGCGAAGCCCGAGCCTGAAGCAACAAATACAGCTGTGAGACTGCCGCAGCCCCTAAAGCGGCTCGTTCAGAAGCCGGATCATCTGGAACTGGCGCCAATAAGCGCAAGGTTTCGCG
>CAJYHH010000334.1 GCA_913773825.1 Candidatus Sericytochromatia bacterium
GTTTAGAAGGCAGCGTCCTGCTGAACGGCTTACTTAGCGCTTTTACACCCTCAGCCGGAACAGCCGGAGCGCGGTTGTTGTATCAGCATCGCCTTAATGATAAGCTGACGCTTGGAACTTATTTAGAGCAATATGTCTCAGGCCTGCCGTCAGGCAGTTTTTTACAGCCAGAGCGCCTCCATCCCTGGCTGGCGGCTTATACCCTCTGGCAACCGCGCGAAGATCTGGGCTTTGGCCTCGAAGCCGCTTTAAGCCTGACAACCGGACGTTTAGCCCTGGCAGATGCTCTAATCAGCTGGCGCATCCGACCGTTTTATCTGCATCTTCTGCTGCAGGGTGTCCCAGTTGGCGTTCAGCTACAAACCCGATTTGAACTCTAGATTTCAAACACATTTTTCTCCAAAAACCTACAGAACCTACGGTTCTGCTTAGCAATGCTGTCCTAGGTTGTAATTGCTCCTGCGTCGCAAACAACCCAGGCAAGTGCCTTGTACACGCAATGCGTACGATATCCGTAAGCAGCAAAGCTGCAACGGCTAATCGAATCGCCTTACAGGCTCTGCTACAAGCACTTAACCCACCACTCATCACCCACCCCTAACCCACCACTGTTACAATAGCTATTCATCTCTTATTTAACATCAAGATATAAGCACAATACGAGGAATCACCATGGATCTTTTGACGGCGCTGCAGCGGCGCGGCATGATTGAGCAGATCAGCGACGAAACGGCCATCCGCGAGATGTTTGCCAAAGAGCAGGTCAGCTTTTATATCGGCTTTGACCCAACCGGCCGCAGCCTGCACATCGGCCATATGTTGCCGGTGATGGCAATGGCTCATCTGCAGCGCGCCGGACATCGTCCGATTGCGGTTGTGGGTGGCGCGACCGGCATGATTGGGGATCCCAGCGGTCGCAGCAGCGAGCGCAATCTGATTACCCTTGAAGAAGTTGAAAAAAATCTCAATGGCATCAAAGGTCAGTTGGAAGGCTTTTTAAACTTTGAAGGCGACAGCGCTGCGATTATTGTCAACAATGCTGACTGGACGTCTCCGATCAGTTATTTAGACTGGCTGCGCGATGTCGGTAAGTTCTTTACGATCAACTATATGATGGGCAAAGAATCGGTCCGTCGTCGTTTAGAAGATCGCGACCAGGGGATTTCTTACACTGAGTTTAGCTATATGCTGCTTCAGGCTTATGACTTCCTGCATCTGTTCCGCACCGAAGGCTGTAAGCTTCAGGGTGGTGGCAATGATCAATGGGGCAATATTACTGCCGGGATTGATCTGGTGCATAAAGTCGCTGGCGCTCAGGCTTATGGTCTGACTTTCCCGCTGATTACCACCGCCAGCGGTGAAAAATTTGGTAAGTCTGCCGGTAATGCCGTCTGGTTAGATCCCGAGATGACCACGCCTTATCAGTTTTACCAATACTGGATTCAGGCCGATGATCGGGATGTGCGCAAATATTTAGGTCTGTTTACGTTCCTTGAGCTGGAAGAAATTGATTCAATTGTTGCAGCTCATGAAGCAGAACCTGAAAAACGCACCGGTCAGCGCCGTCTGGCTGCTGAAGTGACCGCGATTGTGCATGGCTTAGAAGCGGTTCGCAAAGTGGAACAGGCGACTGAAATTCTTTTTGGCCGTGAAATTGAAGGTCTAAGTGATCAGGACCTGGGTGATATCTTTGCGGATGTCCCTTCCACTGAGCTGGCGGCAAGTCTGCTCGGCGAGTTAAAACTGTTAGATTTGCTGCGTGAAGCGGGTATGGTCAAGTCAAATGGCGAAGCCAAACGTCTACTGAGCGGTGGCGGTGTTTATCTGAATAACCGTCCTTGTTCAGATCCAAATCAAGTGATTAGCCAGGCTGAACTGGCTTCTGAAACGGCTCTGGTGCTGCGCAGCGGTAAGAAAAAATACTATCTGGTGCGCTTTGTTTAAGTACTCTGTGTCCAGACAGGGCAATTCTGCTAAAAATCTCTGCGCGAAGAGTTCAAACATTTGGTAAGATGCCTGTACGATGCTTGTCGTAGTGGCCCTCTGATCTGAGAGATCGCCCCGCGATCTCTCTGCTAAGGCCTCTGCTAAGATAGATACAACGTACTCGGAGCATTTGTTGGCGATGGCTGAAAGCTCGCAAAAAAAATACTGCCTGAACTGTTTCCAGATCATGGATGCCAGTGCCATGCAGTGTGAGCGCTGCAAATATTTGCAGCCCACGAGCTTTAATCCAACGTATCTCAAGCCGCCTTATCGCCTTAACAACCAGTATATTCTGGGCCGTGTGCTGGGCCACGGTGGTTTTGCGATCACCTATCTGGCTTATGATCGCCATCTTGGTTCACGGGTGGCGATTAAAGAGTATTTTCCGGCTGAGTTTGCCATGCGCGGCCCCAATGGCGAAGATGTTGTGCCGTATGCTGGCGAAAAGCAAACTCTGTTTCAGCTCGGCAAAGAAAAGTTTATGGTTGAAGCCCGCCTGCTGGCGACGCTGCGCAACCCGAATATTATTCGCATTCGCCATTTCTTTGAAGGCTGTAATACCGCTTACTTCGTCATGGAGTACCTCGAAGGCCAGACTTTAAAAGAGTTTATTTCAGCAAACGGCGGTCAGATTGGCTGGCGTCGCGTTAAACAAATGCTCTGGCCTTTATTAGATGCGCTTGAAGAAGTTCATCTCAAGCAGTGTTATCATCGCGATATTAAGCCCGAAAATATTTATATTACTCAGCGCGGTGAGCCGATTTTGCTCGACTTTGGCGCGGCCCGTCAACAGATGTCAGGTGCTACAACTAACCTGCTGGCTTTTTTAACCCCTGGTTATGCTCCTGCTGAACAATATTCAGCCAATGGGATACAAGGCCCCTGGACAGATATTTATGCTTTGGCCGCGACGATGTATTACGCCCTGACGGGCATGACGCCGCCTGTGCCTCAGGATCGCGCTTTAGGTGAGTCTGAGTTAGTTGCGCCGTCTAAATTGGGCGTCAATATTCCTCCACGCGAAGAAGCCTGGCTGCTAAAAGGCTTAGAAGTCAAATGGAGCAACCGTCCTGAAAGCATTCATGACTGGCGCCGCATGATGGAAAAAATGAACGTCACCACCACCATGGAGCTCAAGGCCGAAGATATGGCTCGCGAGATGGAAATGGCTTTTATGCGTTCAGCGATTCTGCCGCGCCTGACTTCCAGAATTTTGACGCTTGATGATGTTAATGAAATTTTCCATGCTGCCCAGTTTGCTGGCATTACAATTCAGAAGGTTGAAAGCCTGATTGAGCAGGCTTTGCTGATGACGGGTTCTGAACGCCGCGAAATGCCTAAAAACATGCCAGCCCCAGAGCCTCCAGTGGCTCCAGCGCCAGAAGCTCCGGTTGCGGAGCCAGTTAAAAAGAAGCCAGAACCGGTACCTGAAGCGCCTAAAGCATCCCAGGCAGAGCCTGAACAAGCGTCTTCACGGCAGCGCGTTGTTGATCAAAAAGTCTCACATAGTCAGCAAGGCCCTTCTGTGAGTCCGCTGGTGCGTAAAGCCTTAAATCCTGAAGACAGTGGTGGCCTGCCGCCCAGAATTCGCAATTCGCTGGGCATGGAGTTTGTGCTGATCAAGCCCTTTGTTTTGGATAATGGGGACGTTCAGTTTATTCGTATGAATATGGGTTCTGAAAATCAGCCTTATTGGGTGACCCTTACCCATCCTTATTATCTGCAGACCACCCAGGTTACCCAGGGTCAGTGGCGGGTTGTGATGGGTCAGAATCCCTCACGTTTTCACGGCGATGACTGGCAACCCGTTGAGCAGGTTACTTGGGATGAAGCTGCTCCCTTTATTCAGCGCCTGAACATGCTAAACGAAGGCTTTTACCGGCTCCCCACGGAAGCCCAATGGGAGTATGCCTGCCGTGCTGGCAGCACCACCCTTTACTCTTTCGGTGATAACGAAGAGCAGCTGCCGGACCACGCCTGGTTTGATGGCAATGCCCAGGGCCGCCCCCATGCTGTCGGCATGAAGCGTCCCAATCGCTGGGGGCTCTATGACATGCATGGCAACGTCTGGGAATGGGTTGCGGATCGTTTTGGCCCCTACCCCGGTGGCGAAGTCACCGACCCCAAAGGCCCTGACCGCGGTAACTCCCGCGTGATGCGCGGCGGCAGTTGGAGTCTGGGTGCGTCTTATTGCCGCACCAATAGCCGCAATTACGAAGCGTCGTCCTACAAAGCCGCCAACCTGGGTCTGCGCCTGCTGCTTGAAGCCCAATAAAGTGGAGTGCTCCTCGATGGGGTATTCACTTAAGTTCATTAGCGGCGCACCACGTTAATATCACGGACTTTATCTGTCTGGCTGATTGTGTTAGACCGCTGAGTACGTTTATGCGAGAGCGCTTCGTCCATGCTGTAACGGCCTGGGCCTACTAAAAACAGCACCAAAGCCGCACCGCCCAGCAGCAGGGGGTATTCATAACCCTCAGGGCCAAAGAAGCCTTTGCTTAAGTGAACCATGACAATCGCCACACCCATCGTAATCGTCAGACCCAAAGCAGACAGGCGTGACAGTAAGCCGACGATTAAAGCAATCCCGCCAAACAATTCAGTAAAAGCTGCCGCATAGGCCAGATAAGCCGGAATGCCCATTTGTCCCATAAAATGGGCTGTGCCTTCTAGGCCCGGCCCACCAAATGCCCCCAGGACTTTCTGCGCGCCATGAGCAATAAAGATTCCACCCACCAGCAAGCGCATCAGCAGCAGGCCCAGTGAAACATCAACAAGCGGCCGCACCAGCCAACCGTGTTGGGGTAAAGTCCCTGGAGTTGTATAAGTATCCGGGACTTCTTTTTGAATA
Source organism: Candidatus Sericytochromatia bacterium (assembly GCA_913773825.1). Taxonomy (GTDB): domain Bacteria; phylum Cyanobacteriota; class Sericytochromatia; order UBA7694; family UBA7694; genus CAJYHH01. The sequence goes on from CAJYHH010000334.1 coordinate 4,841, forward strand.
ATAATCCGTTCTTTAATCATATTGGTTCTCCTCACGGCAGGCTATTTGCTAGCTGGTTGCTAGTTTGATCCTAGGCCTGGCCTTTTTCGCCAGACAATCATTTAAATTGAGAATTAGCTTGATTTTTCGGCTTTCTTTATGTTTGGGTGGGTGTTCTTCCGGACTGATGGAGACTGCATGCTACAATCAGGGCATGGCATTTGAAGCTGATAATGACGATCTGATTCCACCTAAGGCCCGCAACCGGACTTTGCAATGGCTGGTGGTGGCAGCGCTGATTACCGTGATGCTCTGGCAGATGCCCTTTGGTGGGCTAATGCTCTACCCTTTTACGATTTTGGCGACCTGGTTTCATGAAATGGGGCACGGTCTGACCGCTCTGCTTTTAGGCGGACAGTTTTATAAGCTGGAGATCTTTGCCAATGGCTCAGGAGTAGCCTATCACAGCGCTGCGGGACGACTGAGTTCTGCTTTAGTCGCTGCCGGTGGCTTATTAGGCCCACCAATTGCGGGTTCACTGTTTATTCTCAGTGGTCGTTCTGCAAGTCTCAGCCGTAAGGTGCTGGGCGTGCTGGCGATTTTGCTGATTGTTTCAACCGTGATTTGGGTGCGCACAGGTTTTGGCTGGCTGATTTTGCCGATGATTGCAGTGGTGCTGGGCGCTATGGCTTATAAAGGTCCTGACTGGCTGCAGCCGATGGTGATTCAATTTTTAGGTGTCCAGGCCTGTATTAGCACTTATCGCCAGTTAGATTATCTGTTTATGAACAATGCCCAGATCGGTGGCCAAGTCATGACCTCTGATACAGGCCATATTGCCCAGGCACTGTTATTGCCTTATTGGGTCTGGGGGACTTTGATTGCCGGTTTCTCGTTTGTGCTCCTGCTTGTCAGCCTCTGGATTGGGTCCCGCCCTCCCAAAGAGACGCCACCAGCTAAGTCTTCTCGTCTGGCTGCCCTCAGCCGCCGTTAGTAAGGCTCTCAGTACTCCGTTATTTCATTTAAAAGTATTTAACCCTGTTATTCTGAAGCATGTAATCTGGATCTTGTAGGGATTGTCGAAGTATGAGGGTGAGCAACCGCATTCTTCGACAAGCTCAGTGTGACAACACTTTTTTGAACGTTTGTTGCTTAAGCTTCTGTGACTTGACTTGTGGCTTACAGAAAAATAGCTGTAAATGGAAAAAGTTGAGTGTTCATACAAAAAACGAGCTGTGGGGATAGTCTCTGATTTCAGAAACCATTCCCACAAGTAAAAGAGTGAAAGAGTTTAAAAGCTTTAAAAGCTTTCTTGAACCGTGTTAGCAGGCTGTTCAGACGTGCCGCTCAGGCGACGGAAGCGAGGCTGCATCTCAACGGGGGCTGTCTGAGGAGCGGTCTGAACGGTGTTCTGAACCGGAACCTGAGCAGGCAGTTGGGGCTGGACTTCAACTTCAGTCTGAATCTGCACTTGAGCCGCAGGTCGCTGAGCCGGAGCTTGCTGTAGCTGTCTAACAGGTTGAGCCTGCTGAACTTGAGATCGGAAGAGCGTCGTGTAGGGAAAGAG
>CAJYHH010000335.1 GCA_913773825.1 Candidatus Sericytochromatia bacterium
AAAAAACGCAAGCACCGGTAAAACTGCGCCGTTCATCGTCATGGAAACCGACATCTGTTCTAATGGGATTTGGTCAAAGAGAATTTTCATGTCTTCGACACTGTCGATGGCAACTCCTGCTTTGCCGACATCACCCACAACTCGCGGATGATCAGAGTCATAGCCGCGATGAGTGGCTAAGTCAAAAGCCACAGACAGACCTTTTTGACCAGCGGCTAAGTTACGGCGATAAAAAGCATTGCTGGCTTCAGCCGTTGAAAAACCTGCATATTGCCGGACTGTCCAGGGCCGCTGCAGATACATAGTGGCGTAAGGGCCCCGCAGATAGGGAGCAATACCGGGTAATCCCTGTAGGAGTTCTGGATGAGGTAAATCCGCTTGCTCAGTGCGGGGACGAACCGGAATGTTTTCGTGAGTTTGCCAGACCGCTGAAGTGGGTTCAGCAGCTTGCGCTGTTGAGACTCGTAAATTGCCAATCTCAGTTGGAGGGTCATAAAGCGAAAGTTTGCTAAAATCCGGTCGCTGCATGATTGACTAAATCTCCTCCAAATTGCACTGCTGAACCATTGTAGCCTGTTTTAGCGCTGATTTAAGCTTCGTCGAGAACCTCTGCACAGCTCTCAGCAAAGTCTTCAAGACATTCAGCTGCATCATAAAGGTCGCTTTCAGCTTCAAACATGGCTTGATTATCCGTTTCATCCAGGTAAGCACGGACATCCAGCAACAGGGCTCTGACCTGAGTCTGAAGCTCTTCTGCTCGCTGTTTAAATGCTGTGATTTGGGTGCTCATAGGTTTTACATCCTTTTTATTACAATTCGATCCCCATTTTACGGCAGCTTCTATACAATCAGGTCAGATTCATTGAGGAGGAAGATTTGTGAAACACCTGAATTACCAACAGGGTCTGGATATGAGTGCCTTGGATTTGATTGAAGATTTCCAGGATGAGATGGTTGAAGAAGAGGCTTTTCACCGTCGCCATAAGTCCAGATTGCGTCGCCAGCCCGAGATCTCACCCCGCCCGCGTCGCCGTAAACGCACAGGCGCTCCTCATTAAAGGCGCTTGATAGCTTTGGCTTTACGTCAAACAAGCTTTTGAGTGAAAATCTAAAGAGCTTTTCTAAAGAGCTCTCACAAGCAATTTAAATCGATCCAGCTGATCTGGTATGAATCATGACCAGACTTAAGGGCTAGGTCTGATCAGTCCTATCAAACGACTTACGCGCCGCAGAGAGTTTTCTCTGCGGCGCGCAATGAAATTTAGACTTAATTTAAACTTAAGAAGTGACTCAATCAGGGCTGAATGAATCACTTAGGTGAAGCGTTTATTCTTCGCCTTCTTCATCATCACCGTCTTGCATTTCGGCAATAAAGGCGTCGAGATCAGCGTGGAAAGCATCTGCCAGATCATCAACCGCTTCTACTTCGCCGTCACCTTCGGGTTCGCCATCGCTGTCCCAGCTCATGGTGTACATGATGCCAGTGCCATCTTCGTCAGGACCGACGTGAACTTCAAGGGCAACTTCACCATCTTCGCTCACTTCAATGCCATGCTCTTCGAGATAAGCGCCAATGGCATCAGCCAGTTCCTGGTCTTCGGTGCCTTCAATGCCTTCAACCGTTACCGAAACGTCAACACTTTTTGCAGCCAGAGCGGGCATGGGGTTGACCAGAGCCAGGGATGCAAGAGCGGCCAGAGAGATGGCCAGACCAGTACGAATCTTCTGCATGCGGGAAACTCCTCTAAATTTCGCTTGAAATCTTTTTTGATTTTTTAAAATAATCAGTGAATATTACTGAATTTAGCTCATCATGATTATTTACTACGCCTTTGTGGTGCGCGTCCATATACTTATAATGCAAGCAAGAATCCGATGTCAAGCAAACGTTTTCTAACCCAATCTTGCTTCAAAACATAAGTAAAGCGGAATTGCATAAAATCTTTAATAAAATTCAAGATGTGTCCTGAATGAGGTATTTGATCACAAGTTGATTCTTTGCCCGATAAAGGTCGCCAACAATATCTATGACTCATCAGATGTTGCAAGTCTAAAGATCCTTACTTAAACTTTTCTCAGAACTTACTATTTCTGAATGGAAACTTAAGGTGTTAGGAAGAATTAGGCCATTTTCAGGAAATTATACACAGCACTTATTCAAGCCTAAGTTATAAAAACTTAAATGATGGATTAAAGAGCTGATTAAGCCAGATTAAATAAAGCTTGTGGCGGCTGTTTGCCAGCTAGTGCCAATTGAATATTTTTAAGGCACATTAAAGCCATATTCCGGCGCGTTTCCACCGTGGCTGAGCCAATATGTGGCGCTAGAACCACATTGCTCAGCGCTCTGAGTTCAGCGCTGACCTGGGGTTCAAATTCATAGACATCAAGGGCTGCTCCCGCTAAAGTGCCGTGTTTAAGAGCTTGAATTAAGGCTTGTTCTGACACTGCGGCTCCTCTACCCGTGTTGACCAATAAGCAGCCTGGTTTTACGCTTGATAAAAGTTCTGCTGTAATCAAATGACGAGTCTCCGGGCCACCGGGCATATGGAGCGAAATCAGGTCTGCTTCTGCAAAAATTTCGGGCAAAGTTAAATAGCGAGCCTGAGTTTCTGCTTCAAATTCTGGTTTGCGGTTAGGGCTGTAATAAAGTAATTCAACCCCAAAGCCTTTACCTATACGGGCCATGGCCTGACCGATCCGGCCTGCCCCGACAATCCCCAGACGTTTACCAAAGACTGAAGTGCCCAGCAGTTGATTGGGCTCCCAACCTGTCCAGCTGCCGCTGCGCACCAGTTGATCCCCTTCAACTAAACGCCGGGCTACAGCTAATAATAAGGCCCAAGCGAGCTCGGCTGTGGTCTGAGTCAAGACATCTGGCGTATTGCTTACCCAGATTCCGGCCTGACGGGCTGCTGCTAAATCGAGATTTTCATAACCCACTGCATGATTGGCGATAATTTTTAAACGTGAGCCTTTCAGCTCAGCAAAATCCTCAGCATTGAGGCGATCTGTTGGGCGCGTTACTGCAGCATCGCAATCAGCCAGTGCTTTGATTAAGCTGTTGTGATCAGGCGTGATGAGCCGTATAAGTTCAGCCTGGGCTTTATATTCAGCAAGCGCCCCTGCTTCAAGCTCACCTGTCAGCAAGATGCGGGGGCGCTTGTGAGGGATCACGGGTTAACGAGTCAGTTCAATTGATGTCGTTGAGCCTGTGACATCAAAGGGAATCGATTCCCAAACCACCACATTCCCGCTGGCGCTATAGCGACCGCTAAAGAACCAATTGCCCAAAGGCAGGCGTAAAGTCGCTTCACCATTGCTGTCGGTTGTAAAATTCAGGCTTTCGCGACCGCTGGCTGCCACTCGGATTGCGTCCTCAAGACCTGCATAGGCGCGGCGCTCCCAGTCAGGCAGGATGCTGCTGTTATAACGTGAAAGGTCTTCGCGATAAGCGTCCATGTTGACGGTCTGTTCTGTTGTACAGCCAGAGCCTGTGCAGACTTTTTGCTCCTGGCGATATTTCGGATCCGTCTGCTGAGGCGCTACGGGGCGGGCTTCGACTTTATTTTTGACAACTAAGTCCTGACGAATCTGGGCCAGATTATAGGGGTTGGCTGTAAAATTGCCCTGAATGACAGGCAGAACCTGACGGTCGCCACTGATGACACGTGCTCTAAACGTTAGGGTTGAGGTGGCTGTACCCGGACTGACAGAAGGCGCATAAATCGGAGTGGGGGTCGGAATCGGAGTGTTGGTCGGAACCGGGCTGCCGCTTGGGAAGGCTGTTCCGCTGGCGCTGGGACTTGGGCTGGGAGTTGTAATTGCGCTAGGGCTGGCGCTGGGGCTTGCAGTGGGTGAAGGACTGGTGCCGGGTTCTGGCGAGCCGCTGGCGCTAGGACTTGGGCTGGGGTTTGTTGTGTTAGGCGGGAGGTTTGGATTACAGCTGGCCAATGCGGCTGTCAGGAGCAGCAGGCTGCTGCAAATCGTCAGGGTGCGCGAAAAAGGCTTAGTCACGTGGGTCTCCTGCAAAGCTTAAAGATAGGGTGCGTATGGTGAAATGAAAACTGTGATCATGGTAACAAACGTCAGCAGGAAGTGGTGTGACGGATGAACATCAGCTTACCCCAGACTATTCAGCTGCTGTTGTCTGGGCTTTTTCAGCTAAAAGGGCCTGGAACCATTCCATGACATGCCACATGGCCTGTAAATCTGAACAGTTATAAGCTAAAAGCTGTTCTAAAATCTGATCGCGGCGCGTAAGATTTTTGGTTGAAACAGACTTGAGATAGTTTACAACTGACCAATAGCCGCCGGTGTCTTGATCTGGGCGTTCAAAGCCAACATATTTTTCGATCACTTTTAAACTATAGCTAGGCAGTGGCACAATCACAGATTGTTTGAGCACTGTGAAAAAATCGAGCAGATTTTTCTGAATTCGTTTACTGGTACCGCGTCGGTCCCCAAAGCGCTGGGCGTAAAGCTTAATGCAGTAGGGTTCAAAGCTCCCCCAATGAATAAAGGGCACATCGCCATAGGTATCAAAAATAGTCTGGACAGAATCTAAAAAGGCAAACCAATTGTCGCGATCGGCCTGGCGATTCAGAGCTGGGCTGATTTGCTGCATATTGCGGCTTTCATCACCCATTAAATACAGGCCCCAGAGATAAACTTTTTCGGGCTGACCAGGGCGAGCCGGGACACCTTCTACGTCAAACATCATCCAGTAGCGAGTATCTGGCAGATTGGGCTGTTTGGTCAGAATCGGATGTTTGTAAATCAAAGATTCTGCCATATACAACATCGTTTGGGCTTTTTCAGCGCCAATTGGACGCGGATGATTGCCCTCTTTCCATTCAAAAGCAGCAAGGCTTTCAGGTGAATGTTTTTCTAATAAGTCTGAGACCGTAATAATCCCAGATTCTCTTAAGGCCAGGATCAAGGCGGATTCTAACGTCGGTATCAGAGCAATGTCTTCAGCATCCCGCGCAACTTGCCAGCAGTATTCACGAAAATCACAGCTCTGGCATTTGGTCCAGCTGACGGGATGATAAGGCAGCTCCTGAGCTTTGCGTAGATCGAGCAGATGCTCTAATAAATCTTCAATTGCGTTTTTTTCAGGATAAGGGAGCGTCAGAATCTGGCCGGTTGAGTTGCCGATTTCAATCTCGACAGGCGGTTCACCAAAAATCCGATTATAGACCCAGGCGTGATACTGAGAGATCCAGTAAATATCCGGATGATTTTCGCGATTAATTTTTTTCGCCATGCGGCAATGACGCATAATATAGCCTTCGTCCGTCCAGATTAAAAAATCTGGAGTGGCTTCTAGCGTCATGCGTTTGCCTTTGCGCTGCCAAGTGCTTTCAAATAAGGGTTTATAGATGACTGGTACCTGATTCAGAACCGCATCAAGCGTGGCTTGTTTACGTTCTTTGGGAGGCAGCTGACTTAAATCAAGGGGTTTTTCAAGGCGTTTAAAATAATAACGCTCAACGTGATAATCCGCTTCCTGGGCATGGGTGTAGAAAGCAGTCGCCGTAGCCTGGGGCTCAGGGGGATGGTGAATGAGGTGAACCCGACGCTGGCAGCGGGAGGGTTTGAAGTAGGTATAAAGGTCTGCAGCACTAAGTTTCATGGTGTACCGTTACCGTCACGATAACATACCCGGATCCTGGGCAGTCAAGCTGACGCGTTGTGAGTGACGGGGATTTGGGTTTGTTTGAGATTGATAAAAGCCGAGTTGCAACAGAGTTAAGTTGTTTAAAACAACAGGATGAGTCTGGCTTGATACCTGACTCATCCTGTTATAAACGGATTTAAATGGGCTAATAGGGTAATTAGAGCACGTGGTCTTTACGGCTCTGTTGGAGCCAGGTATGCCAGTTTTTTTCGAGGGCTGCAACTCCACCTGGATAAACCTGATTGATGGCCTGAATATTGTCGATCTGCTGACGATGTAACGAAACCAGCTGGCTGATTTGCTGCTGACCAGCTGGGGTTTCCATCAGAAAATAAACCAGTGACCAGCCAATGGTGCTGGAAAGAGGCTCAGGAGCATTGGCCAGCTGCCAGGTCTGATTGCTCTGCGCCAGATAATTGTTAAGAGTAGGGAGCTGATTGCTGCGCATCAGGCGCTGGATTCGGTTTTCTTTATTTTGCTGGGGAGCAATCACCATGGTGTCAGGACTGGGTACGCCACCTTCAAAATATTCAGCCAGACCTTCATTGAGCCATTTGGGGTAAGGACCAGGCTGAGAACGCAGCATTGCGTGACTGGCTTCGTGGTAAATCGTCTGCAGGCTTTGCTCCAGGCCGTATTTGCTGAAGATCACCATTTCACGACGTTCAAGTGAGTAATAACCCGTGTCTGAGCTGGCGTCAGAACCCGTGGACTGGCTATAAGCGCGATAGTCTTGTTCAGAGCAAAACAGCTGAACAGTAAAAGGCTGATTGGCGCTTTTTTTCTGGGCCAGAGTCTGATTATAAACGTTCTGAATTTTGCTCAGACCCTGCTGAAGCTTATTAGACTGATCCACGCTGAGCTGGCAGCCGCGATGCTGGTGAATATGAAGATTAGAGTCAACAGCCGCTAACTGGACTGGGGGAGTTGTGTTGTTATCAGCAGCCTGAACACTGAGGCAAGATGGCAGTAAAAACATCAGGGCGGGCAGGGTTTTCCAAAGCGAGGTCTTTTTCAGGTTGCGGTTCTTCACGGGAGCTCCTTCACACAGTCGTGGTCTTTAAGGCTGGGTGCAAGTAAATGGTCTTTTGGGTCACTGACGAACAGAGAGTTGGGGAAACGGTCTTTATGATTTCCGGCTGAGTGGGTACTCGACCCATTGAGCCGTGGCAGAAACCGGTTGGACGTTCAGTGCTGTGAAGAAACCATGCTGGGCCCGCAGAGTTTGCAGCTTGGCGCTGCGACGCGGAATCTGCTGAAGCTTTTGCCTGCTGGCTGAGGCTTCTTGATAGCAGAAAGGCTCAATGCCTTCTTCAGTATGGAGCGTGTAAAGATAAGTTGATAAATTCATGCTCTGCCTTACTTAAATGATACTAACATCTAACAGATGGAAAAATATAGATTTTTTATACTTAGACCCTTGAATTTTTATGCGGAATTTGGCTGACACTTTATTCAGCAGGGCTTCAGAACTTTTAAATTTTCTCAAGAATGACTATTTTTTGTGAAATATCCTGTTTGGACGAGACCAAAATTATTTTTTAAATAGCCAAACTTGAGACTTGAATAAAATCAGATTTTAGATTTGCTTTAAACGCTTTTATTTCAGCATTTTAGGGCTATTAGATTATAAAAATGCAATTTGTAGACAATTTTCAGCTGGCTTCAACAGCCTAAAGAATCCCTTACTTAAAGAATTGATTAATCAAATGCTAAATTCAGTCTAAATAAAGACTAAGTCAGGAAAGGAATGCTCTCAACAGACTGATAACCTTTTTATAGTTCAAACAGCGTAGAGGTTTTATTCATGCGTCAAGTTCTTGCTTCTTTGCTCGCTACCACCACTCTGATTTCTGTTCTGTCTGCCTGTGGTAATTCTCAGCTCCCACCTGCGGCTCTGCGCAGCAACGCTGCTCTGCAGTCCCAGTCAGCTGTTCGCTCCATGACCGCTGGTACTGCTGCCCGCCCGGCTAACGTTATGCGCGTTGCCACTTATAATATTCGCAATCTCTTTGATGGCATTGCCAATCCCGTTGCCCGCAACGTCCAGCTGAGCCCGATGGCCATGGCTGAAGCAGCTGCTGAAGGCGCTGAAAAAGCCAAGCCCGAAAAAGAACTCCAGGCGCTTAGCGCTTCTTTCCATGACATCAATCCCGACATCGTCGGTCTGCAGGAAGTTGAAAACAAGTCTGTTCTGACTTCCTTCCGCGATCGCTACCTCAATGACATGGGCTATAAAGAAGTGGTTCTGATTGAAGGTAACGACGAGCGCGGTATTGATGTGGCGCTGTTGAGCCGTTATCCGGTTACTTCTGTTAAATCTCACAAAGATGTTCGCTTTAACGTAGCTGGCCAGGGCTCGCAGGGTTTCTCACGTGACCTGCTTCAAGTCCGGATTCAGGCTCCCAACTACCCCGTAACCGTCTTTGTTGCTCATCTTAAATCTCAGCATGGTGCTGCTCAGGCCGACGCCAAGCGTCGCGCTGAAGCTGAAGCTGCTAACCGTATCATCAGTGAATTCCAGAAAGCTAACCCGCGTGAAAACGTGATCGTGATGGGTGACTTTAACGATCAGTACAACACAGCTGAAATTGCTCCCCTGGTTAGCCCCCAGAGTGGTCTGGGCCTGACGGATATCATCCACACCGAACTTGGGGCTGGTGAAACGGTCTTTACCTATCATCCCCAGAAATTCCGTTCACGCATTGACTATATGCTGCTCAACGATTCGATGAAGCGTGAGTATATGCCCCAGTCTGTGCGCCTGCACAAGCCTTTTAAAGAAGGCGATACCTGGAAGAAGCTTTACTTCTACGATGCTTCTGATCATATCCCAGTCACCCTCGACTTCGACATCAGCCAGGATCGTTAAGCTCCCTGAAGTCAGCCAACTAATTTAAAAAAACAAAAGGAGCCGCAATTGCGGCTCCTTTGTTATGGGGTTTTTAGCCTGATGTAAGTTTAAAGTCTGGGCCTTTAAAGACTTTAACTGCATTGCCTCGCTCTAGCTCATAATGGGCCTGACGGCGCTGATTGCGGGCCTGATCCTGGGATTCACGGTCCTGCTGCTCAAGCTTTGCAAGTAGTCGGGCGAGTCCTAACTGTTTATTGCGGTTTTGACTGCGCTCTTCGCTAGCGAGTACACTCAGGCCGCTGGGTAGATGGGTCACACGCACAGCCGTTTCAACTTTATTAACGTTTTGGCCACCTGGGCCGCTGCTGCGCGTGCTTTCAAAGCGAAAATCATTTGGCTCCCAGCTTGTGGCTTGTGGTGGTAAAAAAACTTCAAGACCCACAAACCAGTTTTTACGCCGATGATGAGGTCTAAATATACTTTGCCCAACCCACTGAATGGTTCCTTGCCAACTGTTAGCAAAGCTTTCTGCCTCAGGGCCTTCGAGACTTAAAAGGGCTGACTTGATGAGTTTAGGCTCTTCAGCCCTTAGAGTCTCAATCAGCTGACTCTTAATTCCTTCACGGGCTGCTGCCTTGAGCAGATAATCTGTCAGCTTGGTGACAACCCAGGCACATTCAGCTGGACCCTGGCCACTGCTAATTTGTAACCAGATCATAAATGCACCTGCGGTGCAGGCTGAGGGCTATGGGCTTGGGGGAGTGCGGGATGAAAAACAGTTAGGCTCATGCATCGTCATCCTTGCGCACTTTGTATGTCACTAAAGGGGCGAGTTCTGCGATTACTTTGACCAGGCCTGCGTCTTGTAGATCTGCTACAACCTGCTCAATCGGTTTATAAGCTTGAGGCGCTTCTTCATATAACAAATCCCGATCCTGGCAAATAACCCAAGATCCCAATCGGGTTTTGCGCAGATCATCTGCTTTGTAGCGATCTTTCAGTCGGGCTTTACTGTCATGACGTGTCCATTTGCGGCCTGCACCATGGGCAATTGACCAGCCTGAATTCTCACTGGCAATCGGCGTGACTAAATAACTATAGCTGCCCCGAGAGCCTGGAATCACAGCTAAGGGTACATCTGCCGGTGCTGCCCCTTTGCGGTGTAGCCAGCCCTGGGGATACTTCACAACGTTATTATGGCAAATATCCAGCAGGCGCGTGCCGCCCATGCCTAATGTCTCAAGCACACGTTGAGCAATTAAGGCCCGATTAGCTTCAGCCCAGTTAACAGCTTGATTATGAGCCAGAAGATAGTCGGCTGCTTCCGGGCTGTCTGCACTCAGGCCTTTTGCCCCGTGTTGATCGGTGTGGCGACGTAAAATCGCTTCACCCAGACCGCGTGAACCGCTGTGTACTAAGAGAAGCACTTTTGCTGCATCAATCCCGCTTGCCGCTAAGGATTCTTGATCTATCACTCGCTGGACTTTCTGCAGTTCAGCAAAATGATTACCGCCGCCAATGGTGCCCAGGGCATTTTCAAAGCCCGTGGGGCTTAGGCCAAATTCAGCCAGCCAGGCGCTGTGATCACCATCCCAAGGGCCTTCAATGCCCGTGAGTTTATGAAACCAGCGATCGGGTTTGGCTTTGCGCTGGGTGATATCTGTTTGCCAGAGGCCCATGCCGCAGCCGATGTCGTTGCCCACTAAATGAGGATAAATCAGATTGTGATTGAGAAAACTTGCCCCAACCGGGCTGCCTTTGCCTGGATGCAGATCAGGCAAGCCCCAGACTTGAGACATACCTGGAAGTTGAGCGGTCTGTTTAAGCTGTTCGACGGCGGCGCCTTCGATCCAGCTGGTGTTTGACGCAATCACGCGCCAAGGAGTCAACGAATCCATCTTTGATTACCTGTGTTGAATGAATGTAAACGGTTTTCGTCAGTGAAAAAATCCTGACATGGCAGCAGATGGCCCAGAAGGGCCCCAAATCTAGATTGTGAACAGTTGACGTTTAAAAAATGTAGATTAAACAGCAGACGCCTCCGGGAGCATGATGGTTCCCGGAGGCGTTAAAAAACTCTTTTGCAAAGAGGCTAAAGAGGCTTAGGGGTTCAGGTCAGGAGTTGCGCTGGGTGTGGCTGAACAGTTGAGATTAATTGCCTGGCAGAGGCGGCGATTTTCGAGGCGACAAGCGGCTCTCAGGTCATCTTCAGCGCGGATGCATTGACCGCCTGCATAATAGGCATCTGCACGTTCTTCAAATGCGCTGGCTTGTTGGGGATTAAGACGAATGGCTTCAGTAAAGTCAGTGATGGCGCTATTGTAAGAACCCTGCAGACGATACAAGGTACCGCGCTGCTGATACAGACGTCCATCACTCAGTCCAAAGTCGATGGCTTCATCAAGTGCGGCCATTCTGATTGAGCTGGCTTCGCTAGTGAGTTCAACATTGCCAACAGGGATTTCACTGGCTTTGAGATAAGCTTCAACAGCTTGAGTACGTTGATTTAAACGGAAGTAGGCCTGACCACGATAACGATAGAGATTGGGGTTGTTATAACCCAGGGCAATCGCACGGTCAAAGTCAGTCAGAGCAGCCTGAAAGTCAGACTGGAGCTTGACGCGTGCTTCACCACGACTGGCATAAGCTTCGTTGGGGTCTGGATTAAAGGCGATAGATTTATTCAGGTCTTCAAGCGCTTTTTCGTATTGATTGAGGCCCAGATAGGTCTGACCACGGCCTAAAAAAGCTCTGGCAGAAGAAGGTGAAAGGTCAAGTGCTTTGTTGTAATCGGTCAGGGCGTTGGTAAAATCGCTTTTATCTTTAAAAGCGTTAGCGCGTTCGATCAGCGCTGAAACATTATTGGGGTCTTGCTGAAGGACTTTGGTCTGGGTGTTGATAATCTGATCTGCCTGACTGGTACAGGCACTAAGAGCCGTGAGTGACAGGGTTGCAACGAGAACAAGCGAGAGTAGTTTGTGCATTGAAGCCTCCGATTATGACTATTGGTTTAATGACGCAGACGCAGCAAAAACTGTTCAGGTTCCGATTAGATTTTTAGCCTTTTAGGCTGCCTGCCATCAAACCTTTGATGAAGTACTTCTGACCCGCTAAAAATACAGCCAGAGCCGGAACAACAGAAATAGCTCCTGCTGCCATCAGTTGGCCCCACTGGGTGTTTTCACGGAAGCTGCCTTTAAAGGCGGCTAAGCCGACTGGCAATGTGCGCATGGCGTCACTGTTGGTGACAATTAAGGGCCAGAGGAAGCTGTTCCAGGTTGAGATAAAGGTGAAAATGCCTAAAGTGGCCAGAGCGGGCAGAGCCGTAGGCAAGGCAATATGCCAGTAGACCTGCAGGGGATTACAGCCATCTAAACGGGCCGATTGCTCAAGCTCAAGCGGAAAGCCTAAGAACCACTGGCGCAGCATAAAGATCCCAAAGGCACCAAACAGGCCCGGTATAATCAGGGCGTAATAAGTATCGATCCAGCCAAACTTGCTCATCAGCATAAACAAAGGCACAACATTGACCTGAGGTGGAATCATCATCGTGGCTAAAAAGAGCAAAAATAACAGATTACGGCCTTTAAAATGCATACGTGCAAAGGCATAACCCGCCATCGAGGCTGTAATCATCTGGCCAATGGTTGTAATCGTTGAGACCAGTAAAGAATTTAGAAAAAACCGCCCTAAAGGAATGGCTTGCATGGCTTTGGGATAGTTTTCCCACATCACGGGATTGGGAATAAGTTTAGGCGGAAAGCTATAGATCTGCTCCGTGCTCATTAATGAGGTCGCAAGCATCCAGGCAAAGGGCACCAGCATGGAAAGGGCGCCAATTGTAAGAATAATATTCGCTAGGACTCTTGATCGACCCATTTTTTGCGCAAGCTCCATTGAATCATAGTCAAAATCAGAATCACGCCAAACAGCACGTAGGCAATCGCTGATGCGCGGCCAACGCGGAAAAACTCAAAGGCGTTCTGGTAAAGCATATAAACGGCAACATTGGTGCTGTTTTCAGGAGCACCCTGGGTCATGATGTAGACCGGGTCAAAGACCTGAAAT
>CAJYHH010000336.1 GCA_913773825.1 Candidatus Sericytochromatia bacterium
ATAAATTACAGATTATGGCTTCTCAGGTCCAGGTTCCCACTCAGTTAGGGATTCGCGGAGCCAGTGATCAGGATTTGTCCACCGTAAGGGGCTTCTTTCAATCTCCTTATCATCAAGAGTCGATTGAAAAAGGTCTGACTCAGATGAAAGACTTTTACGCCAAACAAGGCTTAATTCTTCCCCGTGTAGACGTCATGCCTAGAGGTGAGCAATTACTTCTCGATTTTGCTACAGCGCCCATGCCCAAGACGATGGAATTTAAAGGTCTAAGCGTCTATAAAGCCGCTGACGTTCAAAAACTCTTTCCTCAGCCGCTGACCATGGAAAATATTCAGACTGGTATGGCTGCACTCCAGAAAAATATGCTGACGATGGCTATATGCTGCTGCCCCAAGCAGATAAAGAAGCTGATCAAGGCCCACCTGATTTAATTTCAGCTGATCTGACTAAAGGTGTGTTGACGCTGAATATTAAAGAAGCGCGTCTGAGTGATGTGGTGGTCACGGGCAATGACAAAACCAAACAGGAAATCATTACCCGCGAACTACGTGGTCAAAAAGATCAGCCAGTCAATCTTAAAACCCTTAACCAGGATTTGCAGCGCGTGCAGGCCACTGGCTTATTTGCCAATGTTCAGCACCATGTTGAGCGTGACCCAGAGAATCCAGATAAAGTTCGCTTAAACGTGCATACTTCTGAAGAAAAATCATCTTCAGTCAATGTGGGTGCGGGTTATAGCATGAGCAATGGACCATTTGGCACAGCCAGCTTGAATCTGGGCAATGTAGCGGGCATGAACCGCAAAGTCAGCGCAGACATTACTCTGGGTACTAAAGTCTGGGGCGGTGGTTTGAGCTATTATGATCCCTGGGCTTTTGGCGGTCGCACATCTCTGGGGGGCAGTGTTTACCACCGCCAGTGGGATGGGCCATATTCACCCGAAACCCGCACTGGCGCTAAAGTGACAGTTGGCAAACCCTTAGGTGATGCTTATTCTTCACCCTGGCGGATGGATCTGACACTTGACGGTCAGCGGATTGGCATTGCCGATCAGTATTCCGTTTCAGGTACTGGAACAGATTATCGCGTGAGCGTTCGTCCCCAGCTCACTTACAATACTTTAGATAATCCCAGCATGCCGCATGAGGGCACACGCTGGCAGCTTGGTGTTGAACCCGCCTGGGTCAGTGGTCGGATGCTTGGCAAAGCAGACACTAAAATTGAGCATCATATTCCACTGGGTGAGCGCTTTACTCTGAGCGGTACAGCCCAAGGCGGCACGATTATCGGCAATGCGCCTTTGTATGAAAAATTCAACAATGCCGGTGCTGGCCGTACTTTGATGGGCTGGGATTCTGACGGCAAACTTGTCGGTCAGAATTACGCGATGGCCAGCGTTGGCGTCAACGCTCAGATCTGGGGCCCGATTTCAGCTACTGCTAAAGTAACCGGCGGTGATTTCTTTGACGGCACGGACATCAAGCCCAAAGTGGGAGCTGGTGCTGGCGTTAACGTTAAAATTGGCAGCTTCGGTGTTCTAAATGCCGGTTATGGCGTAAAAGTCTATGGTAAAGAAAAAGGCGATAGCGCTGGTGCTTTCCATATTGGCTTTGGGATGCCGTTTTAGGGGCTAGTGGCTCGTAGCTGGTTGCTAGAGGCTAGTTGCTGTGAGATTCAGAATCAGGTCCGAGAGTTAATTCTCGGGCCTGAAGTCGTTTTTGGATGTGATGATATGATTAGGATAGGGTTTAAAGGTGTGGGTGTGTATGGAGAAATTAAGAAATAGATTGTTTGTTTTACTCACTATTTTGCTGGTGCCTAGCTGTGGTGGCGGAATTCC
>CAJYHH010000337.1 GCA_913773825.1 Candidatus Sericytochromatia bacterium
GGATTTTTTCCATGCTCACCCAGATTCAGGGCTTTGAAGCCCAACTTGAAAAAATCAGCGCTGAAGAAGCCGCTCTGGCTCCGCTGTTTCACACGGTTGAAGCCCGTGAATTTCGCAATCAGGCTCGCGTCCTAAAAGCTTTTCAAGAAGCCCGTGTCTCAGAACATCATCTACATGGCACCTATGGCTATGGTCATGACGATATCGGCCGTGAAACGCTTGAATCCGTCTATGCCAACGTCTTTGGTGCTGAAGCCGCCTTGGTCAGACCCCAGGTTGCCTCTGGTACCCACGCCATTACCGCAGCTCTGTTTGGCATGCTGCGCCCTGGTGATGAACTTTTGTTTATTACCGGTCACCCTTACGACACCCTCGAAGAAGTCGTCGGTGTACGCGGCGATCGCAATATGGGCAGCCTGAAAGATTGGGGAGTACATTATCGCGAAGTTGATATTCGTGACTATGAATCCCCGGATCAATACCCTTGGGAACAGTGGCTTCATGACAAAACCAAAGTGGTGATGATTCAACGCAGCCGTGGCTATAGCTGGCGCAGTTCGATTCCAGTTGATCTGATTGAGCGGATTGCCAAAGACGTCAAAGCGATCCGACCTGAGATGTTTGTCTTTGTCGACAATTGTTATGGTGAATTTGTCGAAGAACGTGAACCCACAGCTGTAGGCGCTGACTTAATTGCGGGCTCCCTGATTAAAAACCCAGGCGGTGGCTTGGTCCCCACGGGTGGTTATATTGCGGGCCGCGAAGATTTAATCGAACGAGTTGCCTGCCGTGTTTTTGCCCCTGGCATGGGCCGCTCAGCGGGGGCCACCATGGGCTTTAACCGTCTGGCTTATCAAGGTTTCTTTTTAGCCCCACATGTGGTCACCCAGGCCCTTAAAGGCGGCATGTTAGCCTCGCGAATGTTAAATCTTGCAGGCTTTGACGTCACCCCGACAGCTGAAGATGCCCGTACCGACATCATCCAGGCAATTAAGTTTGGCTCACGCGAAAAACTCGTCAAGTTCTGCCAGGCGATTCAAAAAGCTTGCCCAATTGATGCTTATGTCACCCCCGAACCTTACCGCACAGCGGGTTATCACGATGAAGTGGTCATGGCAGCCGGTACTTTTGCCGAAGGTTCAACCATCGAACTGAGTGCTGATGGCCCTTTACGTGAACCCTATGTCGGTTATTTTCAGGGTGGCCAGACTTACGCTCATGCTCGCTTAGGGGTGGCAAGTGTCTTAGCAGCTTTAAGTTAGGGGCTGGTGGCTGGGGAAAGATATCGCTCTCACCCCAAAATGCTCGTCAGCCCTGCTAACATTAATCACTATCCTCTGCTGGCTTTTAAGCACCAGTTCTAAAGCCGGCTTTTAAAAAGCATTCATTTAAACGATTTAAACGATTTAAACGATTAAAGGACTGAGAGACAAATGTCTTTCAGTCCTTTTTTAAATCCTTAAGCGAGTGAAACGAGCGGCCCTAGGTCTATTTGGACCCACAGGGCATAAATCATCTCGTCCGCTAACCCTCAGCTACTTTTTACGCGATTTGGCGTCTTCAATTTTTGCTTTGAGGTCAGCCTGGCGACGGCGGGCGTCTTCGAGGGCGTCTTTATCACGAGAGACCTGTTTTTCAATCGGGTCAACTTCGTGCCAGTGAGCGTCCTGCATCCGGGCTTCAGCGGTTTTAAGATCTTCTTCTTTACGATGAATAAAGGTCTCAACGCGCTGCAGGGCTTCTTCAAGACGCTTCTGGCCATCTGCATTACGCTGCTGTGCAGCTTCACGCTGAGCTTTACCGTTGGCCTGAAGCTGCTCCCAAAGCTGGTTAAAGCGGTCACGCCACTGAGTGCGCTGATCGCGACGCAAGGGTAGCTGGTTCACTTCGCGCTGCAGAGCTTGGAAAGCCTCTTTGGCTTCACGGAAGCGGCGGTTTTCGACAGCCTGTTTGGCTTCTGCAAACAGAGCTTCAGCCTCAGATTCAATCTGTCCGGCAGCTTCACCGCGCAGGGAGCGCAGTTCGTTGCGGCTCGCCTTTAGCGCATCCCAGCTGGCGTCGCGATCTTCACGCGTCAGATTCTGGCGTTCAAACTCCAGCAGCTGGTGAATTTCTTCCAAAGCGTCATATGACTGTTGAAAACGAGTCTGACGCTCTTGAAAAGTACCTTCAGCAGAAGCAAACAAAGCACGAGCCGCGCTGAGTTTTTCATCTACTCCGGCACGTACAACCTGCGAGCGCTCACTCTGTCCCGTACGGTGAGTGCTTTGAACAGCTGCTAAACGAGCATTAATATCTTCAAGTTCGGATTCAGGCAACTTTAGGCTGCGCAGCAGCTCCTGAAAGCGGTTCAGATGATAGCCGAAGCCCTTCTGCCCGGCCTGTTCTTCGAGCTGTTCGAGAGCCAGAAGCGCTTCAATGCGATTCTGTTCGTGTGAAGGGTTCATAAAATCAGTCTCCTTAGTTAGCTGCGATCATTCCTTCTTCATGATACCCGGCTTTGACCATCAGTCGTTAGCAGAAAGAGACACAGAGTAGAGCTTGAAAAGCAAAAGAATGTTAGAGCTTTTTGCTGGCTTTAAGTCTGCTGATTCCCAACCGGCCCAGCCGCAGCCCTCCCTGATCGGCTGAGCATGGAGCCTGCTATAATACTGTCGCATTTGCTAAGATGCCCTAATACAATGGCTAACAAAGGAGTTCAGCGTTTATGAACGAGCAGGCCCCCAAAGTGATTGAACTCAAACCTGAGAATCATCAGAAAAACCAGGCCCTACAGGGCTTTTTCACCCGTCTTAAAACCATTCGCAATATCTCTTTGGGTGTTGGCCTGACCGGCACGGGTGTGATGGTCGGCTCCGCTTATAAACCGATTGGCCCCGTTGGCATCACCATCGCCGCCACAGTCACAACCCTGGCGCTCAGCACTGCCGCTACCGCTCAACTCCTGCTGAGCTTAAATGAACAGCTTGAAACAGCTCTGAATCAGCCAGCCCGCAAGCCAGCACCTAGCAGCTTTGTGTCCTAATTGAGCGCTAAGATCAAGTTTTAAGTTAATGGCTCACTGCCCTTATGACCAGCTTGCAGATATTCCCACTGTTCTGGCGGCTCTGCGAGCTTTACCCGGTATTGTTGAAAAAAAGCCGGGCATTTTTTATTGGCGTTCTAAAAGCTTTGCTCATTTTCATCTCAAAGCAGGCAGACGCTGGGCAGACATTCGTGATGGCGCAGACTGGGGAACAGAACTTGATCTGCCTTTTGAGGCTGATCTAAAGCAACAACAAGCTTTTTGTGATGAGCTCTCTGCGCGCTGGATGCGCACAACACTTAAACCCTCTAAAACAACCCGATGAGTACACCAGCCTGGGCTCAGGACGCTCTGTTTTATCACATCTACCCGCTCGGTATGTGCGGAGCCCCCTGGCGCAATGACTTGAGTTCAGAACCTGAGCCACGCTTAAACCTGGTCCAGGACTGGATTTCTCACTTAGTTGATTTGGGTGTCACAGCCGTCTATATTGGCCCACTTTGGGAAGCGGGCAGTCATGGTTATGACACGGTCAGCTATTGGGATGTAGACAGGCGTCTGGGCAGCCAGGCCACTTTACAAAATCTGGTTCGCCAATTGCACCGCCGTGGGATCAGAGTGGTTCTGGATACCGTCTTTAATCACGTTGGTCGTGAGTTTTTTGCCTTTAAAAGCCTGCGCCGCATGGGTAAAAACTCCCCTTATGTTAAATGGTTTGAAGGCCTGCGCTTTGACAAACGCAGTCCCCAGGGTGATCCTTTTTGGTACGAAGGCTGGAAAGGTCATTATGACTTAGTTAAGCTCGACGTCCGCGAACCTGAAGTCCGCCAACATCTTTTAGAAGCTGTGCGCCACTGGCTAGAAGCTTATGAAATCGACGGTCTCAGACTAGACGCCGCTGACTGCCTCGACAAAGAATTTTTAGCTGAGCTAAAAGCTTTTTGCCGAAAGCTCAGGCCCGACGTCTGGCTAATGGGCGAAGTGGTGATCGGTGACTATAGCGCCTGGGGCTTAGACGCAATCACCAACTATGAGCTCTATGACGCCCTGCACAAAAGCCATAACCAGCAGGACTACAGCATTTTGGCCCATACCCTGACCCGTCAGTACGGCGGGCAGGGCCAATACATTCAACAGCCGCTGTATAACTTCGTTGACAATCATGATGTTAACCGCATTGCCAGCTTACTCAAACGCGGCGGCATGCTTTACCCAATGCATATTTTGTTGTTTAGCGTTCCGGGCATTCCATCGCTCTATTACGGCTCAGAAGCAGGCCTAGAGGGCAAACGTTTAAAGATGTCTGACAGGCCTTTACGCCCCTTTTTACCTCATCCTCGCGCCTTACAAGAAAGCCGCCATCACGACTTAGTGCCCGTGATTAAACGTTTAAGCGCCATTCGTCATGCTCAACCCGCTTTACGCTCAGGCACTTATCAGACGATTCAAGCAGAAGGCCCTTTGCTGGTGTTTGAACGCCAGCTGGGTCAAACCCGCCTGTTAATTGCCGTTAACCTTGGCAAAGAGCAAGCCACAGCTAAGCTCAACATCAAAGGCAAATGGCACGATTTGCTTAACCCCCAAGAGCGTTTTGACAGCTTAAACGAACTCAAAATCTATCCTCACTGGGGTCGAATTTTGCTAGCTGAATAAACCGCTTAAGTAATGTCTCAAAAGAGCCAAATGAACAGGCTCTTTTTTGTTGTTTATTCACATTCAAAAAATCTTTAATATATATCAAATCTTTGAATTTGCAAAAGTATTTTTTCTGAATTATGATAAACAAGTTCCGAAGACAGGTGAAGGCGCCCAAGGGCACTGCCAGTAATGGCGGGCGCTAACACCTGTCTCCGGCACAAACCAGACTCAGATTTAAGACTTAATCTACAGCCCCTGGGGCTCAAGTGTTATAGGAGAGTTTTATGCAGACCCATAGCCGCGACTGGAAACAACAGGCCGAACTGCTTGAGCAGATGCAGGCCGAAGTCGAAGCGGACCTTCACGCTCGCAAATACCTTCGTACTCATTTACGCGAAGGCCGTGAGCGCCGCCCTCGCAAATCCTCTCGCAGCCTGAGGTAGTCCACAAAACCCAGCTAAACATTAACCCATTTGTGTTTCCCGCAGAGTTCTTCTCTGCCCATTTGCAACTGCGTTTTCCGGCCCCCTCCTGATGAGGGGGCTTTTTAGTGCTCAGAGACTGATCATATCTGGATTTTTAACAGATT
>CAJYHH010000338.1 GCA_913773825.1 Candidatus Sericytochromatia bacterium
GGTGAATTGATGTTTTCGCGGTTTTTTAAAAAAAAGCCTGCTGAAGCGCTTGAAAATGCGTTTCCGTTTGTGCAAACAGAACGAGAGCTCACAGGGACTGAAGCAACCTCGCGCAAGCGTTATCTGGAGTCCCGGCGCAACACCTTAGTGACTTTAGCCAAACAGATTCGCCCCTTAACAGATGCTGAGCAAATCGAGTTAACCAAAATCGAAGCGGAAATTGCCGGACTTTTACAAGTTGAAGGCGGCGGCAATTTTGCACCCACATCCGTTGTTAACACATCTGGTTACGAAGACTGGGTCACGCAGGGACCGGCAGCGGCCCGTATTTTATTAATCGAAGATGATCCGGATATGAATGCGCTGATTAACTTTATGCTCGAGCATAATCGCTTTAACGTCACGCGTTTTAATAACGGTAAATTAGCCCGCGACTGGATTCTTAGCCAGCCGGCACCTGATTTAATTTCGATGGACGTGATGCTGCCACAAATTGATGGGCTTGAGCTGATCGCCACCATTCGTCGCCAGCCGGGCTGGGAAAAAGTTCCGATTGTGATGTTAACCTCTAAATCAGATGAGCTGACTGTGCAACGCGCCCTTAAACTCGGTGCCAATGAATATATGGTCAAACCTTTTCAGCCCGAAGAATATCTGGCGCGCGTCAAACGTCTGCTTGCATCACGCTAAGGTGGGCTTAGATTGATGAATACGCTTCATCCGCTTTTTTTGCTGTCTGCAGTGGTGGTGTTTAACGGGGCTTTTTTACTCGTTTTGCTCAGTCTGCGCATTCGCGCCCAGCGCTCTGCTGAGCGGCGCAAAGCATTTTCAGCGCGCTGGCGTCCGGTGGTGATGCAGTGGAGCATTGGGCATCCGGCTGTCTTGCCGATTACCCCTGGTAAATTCCCGATCTTTACTCATGAAGAGCGTTTTTGGTTTTTAGAAATCTGGAACGAAATGCGCCAGTCCATGCGCGGCGAGTCTTCCGCTTATTTAAACGGTTTATTAGTTGAACTCAAGTTACAGGACGAGTTAATCAGTTTGCTTGAGAGCCGCCAGCCTGGCGAAAAGCTGATGGCGATTCAGGCTCTGGGTCAGCTTCAGGATGAAAAAGCCTGGGATGCTTTAGTTCGCCTGGCGCTACACGCAGAACCCTTAGTGGCCTTTCAGGCCGTTGGCGCTTTGTTGTTAATTAGCTCTGAGTCAGCGTTGCCCGTTTTAATTGAAGTACTCAAACGGCATCGTGACTGGTCTCGTGCCCGTTTAATCGGCATGTTGCGCCGCGTGGTCTCACCGCGTTTAGTTAGTCCTTTAGGCGAGGCTCTCTTACAAGCCCTGTCAGACGGTGATCTGGCCTTAGCTAAAGACTTAGCGGTGTTATTGGGCGTCATGCGCTATCCGGCGACTTTACCTTTTTTACGGGAAGTTTTACGCCAGGCCCCTTCGCTGGCCTTGCTGGATATTTCAGTCAAAACCCTGGGTGAGCTGCGCGATGCTACTTCATTACCCGCCATTCAGGATCTGGTGATGCATAAAGATCCCTTAATCCGTCAGCAGGCGATTCTGGCCATGAGCAGTATGGCTGGCCCCGCTCAGATTCCGATTTTGTTAAATGTGTTAGGGGACGATGACTGGTGGGTCGTCTTTAGAGCCGTCGAAGCCCTGCATAAAATTCCGGGTATCAGACCCGAAAAGCTTGGTGAGCTCTATACGCATCCTCTGTCCCAGGTGCGGGACGCTATGCATTATTATCAGGAGTCGGCTAACCTCAATGAAAGTCCTGTTTGATGTCGCAAGTCTGTTTTTTATCCTCTACTTTGTCGGCCTCAATCTGGGCTATCTGATTCTCAATTTAATCGGGGCTTTTTCGCTGCATCGCTATATGAAGCTGATGGGCCTGTCGCGCCTGCCTTCTGACTTTGGCCGCTTTGAGCCACCCGTCAGCGTTTTGGTCCCGGCTTATAACGAGGCGCTGACAATTGTGGCCTCCCTGCAGTCTGTTTTACAGCTGGAGTATCACCAGTATGAAGTTGTCGTCATTAATGATGGGTCTAAAGACGATACCTTAAAAGTCTTAATTGATCATTTTGGTTTACGCCCTTACCCTTTACCGGGTAATCAGGCCTTGCCGACTGCCAAAGTACGCGGAATCTGGCGCACACCTCGCGATCCCCGCTTAGTCGTAATTGACAAAGAAAATGGCGGTAAAGCGGATAGCTTAAACGCAGGTATCAGCTTTGCGACCCATCCGCTGGTTTGCTGTTTAGACGCTGACTCGATTATGCAGCGCGATAGCCTCTCGAGCGCCATTGCGCCTTTTCTGGATGAGCGCAGCTTAGTCTGCTGCGGCGGGATTGTGCGCGTGGCCAATGGCTCACGGATTGAAGATGGCTTTTTAGTTGAGCCCGGGATTTCAAAAAGCTGGTTGGCGCGTTTTCAGACGATTGAATATTTACGCGCCTTTTTGTTTGGTCGTGAAGGCTGGTCCCCGCTGAATGCGCTGCTGATTGTCTCAGGGGCCTTTGGGATCTTTGAACGCCGCACCTTAATCGAGGTGGGCGGCTATCGCGTTAACACCATTGGCGAAGACATGGAGCTCACGGTCCGTCTGCATCGTTTGCTGAAGCTTAAAAACCGCCCGTATAAAATCCGCTTTGTCTCTTACCCGGTTTGCTGGACCGAAGCCCCTGAAGACATTAAAACTTTACGCAATCAGCGCATTCGCTGGCAGCGCGGCCTGCTTGAAAGCCTGAGCCTGAATATTAAACTGCTGTTTCATCCCAAAGGCGGTACGGTCAGCTGGCTGGCTTTTCCGTTTTTTCTGATCTTCGAAGCTTTGGGCCCGGTGGTGGAAATGATGGCCTATCTGATGATTCTGATGGGCTGGCTCTTAGGCCTGGTCTCACCCACGACCACTCTGATTTTTTTGTTTGTCTCAGTGGGCTTAGGGGTGTTGCTGTCTGTCTCTGCTCTGCTGCTGGAAGAAATTTCGTTTAGGGTCTATCCGCGTTATGGCCAGATTTTTAAACTGCTGATTGCCGCCATTTTAGAGAATTTTGGCTATCGCCAGCTCAATACCTGGTGGCGTCTTAAAGGCACTTGGCAATGGCTTACCAATAAACAGGCGACTTGGGGCGAAATGACCCGCAAAGGTGTCGGCCCGGATACTGCTTCAGGTTAGTTTTAACTGAGCGTTAAATCTCGGACTTAATATATTTAATACTGCGCTCAGCAAGCATTGGCACATGTTAGAGTGAGGCTGATATGAAATCCAGACCCTGGACAATTCTGCTCAATCTCAGCCCTTTGCAGTTGCTGGCCTTTGGGCTTGCCTTGGCACTGCTGGGTCTAAATATGCTGTTTTCAGCCTCTAGCATCAGTCGCTTAAGCACGATTCATGATGAATTGCTTAAAGATGGACAGATTACCCGTGAGCTGCGTAACACGATGCTGGGGCTGCAGAATATCGAAATCGGCCTGCGCGCTTATGTCACCAGTGGTTCTGAAGCCGCACTTGAGCCTTACCAGCTGGGGCGCCGTCAAACCCTTGAACACTTTGAACGTCTGAGCAGCTATACTTATTCTGAGCTGCTCAGAAGCAGCTTGCCGAGTATCAAAACCCAGATTGATGTCCAGCTTGATCAATCAGATAAAAGCCTGATGTTGTATCGCCAGACGCATCAACAAGCCGCTCAGTTAATGACTGAAAGCCACAACCGCGGTGAGGCCCTTAGAATGGCCCTGGACCATCTGCTGGACAGTCAGACTGAGCGGGTTGAAGCCGCAAAACGGCGCTACACCGAAGCTTCAAGCCAGACCACATTTAATCTGATTTTAGCGTCTGCAACCAGTGTGGGTTTATTATTAGCCGTGATGATGGTGATTTCACGCGGAATTGCCCGCCGTCGCTCAAGTGAACAATTTATTCGGGCTGCAGAAGCCCGCCGCACTGCCATTCTTGAAAACATAGCCGATGGTGTGCTGGGGATTGATCAATATCTCTGTGTCGTTGAAAGTAATCCCAGTGCTGCCCAGATGTTGGGTTATAAAAATCATGAGCTTGCGGGTCTGCCGATCAAACAGCTCTTCGTGCCGGTTAACGCTCAGCCCAATCAAACGACTGCCCAAAGCTGGGAAGAGACACTTTGGCAGCCTTTACTAAATCATCTGGGTGAACG
>CAJYHH010000339.1 GCA_913773825.1 Candidatus Sericytochromatia bacterium
TTTGTTAGAGGGCCTGCGTAAAGTCCGCGACGGCCAGAAAATCGAAGTAAAGCTCTTGCCGACCAACAAAGTGTATTCGGATCTGGAAATCCATGCTGAATAATCTTTTGTTATCCCTCCCGCTAAACAACCCACTTTTTAGAAACAGATACAAGCATGTTTAGACTCTTTATCAAACGTCCCGTGCTGGCGATTGTGATCTCGATGCTGATCGTCTTTTTGGGCGTGTTATCGATTAAAACCCTGTCCACATCCCAGTTTCCAGAAATTGCTCCCCCGCGCATTATGGTCAGCATTGCCTACCCTGGCGCCAGCGCTGAGGTTCTGGTTCAGTCTTCGCTGATTCCGCTGGAGCGCGCGCTAAACGGCGTTCCGGGCATGAAATACATCATCTCCGACGCCACCAGCGCCGGTGAAGCCACGATTCAGATTATCTTTGAACTGGGTACTGACCCCAACAAAGCAGTTGTCAACGTTAAAAACCGCGTGGACCAGATGCTGAATCAATTGCCCCAGCTGGTTCAGTTAGAAGGTGTGGTCGTCAACATCGTCCAGCCGAGTATGTTGATGTACGTCAACATCTACAGCAAAGACAAAAACGCTGACGAAAAATTCCTGTACAACTACGCGCTGGTCAACACGATTCCAGAGCTGCAGCGCATTAACGGGATTGCCAGCGCCCAGATTCTGGGCAGCCGCCGCTACGCGATGCGCGTCTGGCTTAAGCCCGACCGCATGCGCGCTTATAACGTCTCAACCGAAGAAGTGATGGAGGCCATGCAGGAGCAAAGCATCATCGGCCGTCCTGGCCGCTTAGGCCAGAGCTCAGGCATTCGCGCCCAATCACTGGAATATGTTCTGGTCTACAAAGGCCGCTTTAACAAACCCGAAGAATATGCTGATATTATCATCAAGGCCAATTCTAAAGGTGAAGTGCTGCGTCTAAAAGACCTGGCAACAATTGAGCTGGGCAGTGAATTCTTTGATATTTATTCCAACAAAGACGGCTATCCTTCTGCGGCTGTGGTGCTCAAACAAAACTATGGCAGCAACGCCAGCCAGGTGATCGACAGCGTAAAAGAAAAGCTCAAAGAGATGAAAGAGTCTTCTTTTCCGCCCGGTATGGACTATGAGATCAGCTATGACGTCTCCAGCTTCTTAGACGCCTCAATCGAAAAAGTCTTACATACCCTGTTTGAAGCCTTTGTGCTGGTTGCACTCGTTGTGTTTGTGTTTTTAGGCGACTGGCGCTCAACCCTGATTCCGACTTTAGCAGTGCCCGTATCCTTAGTCGGGGCCTTTATCTTTATGCAGATGTTTGGCCTGACGATTAACCTGATTACGCTGTTTGCGCTGGTTCTGGCGATCGGGATTGTCGTCGATGACGCCATTGTGGTAGTTGAAGCCGTCCACGCCAAAATGGCCGAAGAACGCCTTTCACCCTTTCAGGCCGTCCAAAAAGTCTTAGGCGAAATTGGTGGCGCGATTATCGCCATCACGCTGGTGATGACATCCGTGTTTATTCCGGTTGCCTTTATGAGCGGCCCCGTCGGGATTTTTTATCGCCAGTTCTCGATTACAATGGCTTCGTCAATTGTGCTCTCAGCCGCGGTGGCGCTGACTTTAACACCCGTGCTCTGCGCAATGATTCTCAAAAGCCATCATCATCATCATGACGAGCATGACGAGTACGAAGAGACACCGATTGTAGGGCTTGGCGAACTCGGAGAAGACGGCCTGGTTAAACCGAAAAAGCGTCGTAAAAAACGCGTATTCAACCCCATTACCCTGCTGATTGGCTGGTTTAATAAAGGCTTTGACAAAATGACTGCAGGCTATATCTGGGTCTTAAGAAAAATTGTCCACCGCAGACTGATCACGATTGTGCTGCTGGTGGGCTTTACCGCAGGTACCGTCTATGCCAATAGCATTGTTCCTGGTGGCTTTATTCCGGGCGAAGACCAAAGCCAGATTTACGCAATTATTCAGACCCCACCTGGCACAACCTTAGAAGCCACCAATAAAGTTTCACGTGAGCTGCAAGAAATTGCCAAACATATTGAAGGGGTACAGTCTGTCTCGTCATTGGCAGGTTATGAAATCCTGACCGAAGGCCGTGGTTCAAATGCTGGCACCTGCTTAATCAACCTCAAAGGCTGGGAAGAACGCACAGAATCTGTTCATGAAATTATCGAGGAACTCGAAGAAAAAACCAAAGATTTTGGCGCAACGGTTGAGTTTTTCGAACCACCGGCCGTCCCCGGCTATGGGGCTGCCAGTGGGATCTCATTGCGCTTGATCGACAAAAATAATGAAACTGATTACCAGGAGTTTGACCGCGTTAATCAGGAGTTTATGGAAGCCCTGGGCAAACGCAAAGAGTTAACTGGTTTATTTACCTTCTTTGCGGCTAATTATCCCCAGTATGAGCTGATTATTGATAACAAACTGGCGATGCAAAAAGGGGTCTCAATTGGCAAAGCCATGGACAACCTGAATATTTTGATCGGCAGCACCTAC
The DNA here is from genome assembly GCA_913773825.1 of Candidatus Sericytochromatia bacterium. Classification (GTDB taxonomy): domain Bacteria; phylum Cyanobacteriota; class Sericytochromatia; order UBA7694; family UBA7694; genus CAJYHH01. The sequence goes on from CAJYHH010000339.1 coordinate 2,521, forward strand.
GAGCAAGGTTTTACGCGCTTTAACACCTTCTTTAAGGTCTATACCCAAAGCTCACCAGAATACAGAAGATACCCCAGCGATATTCTTCAGTATTTTATTAAAAACGAAGCGGGCAAAATGGTGCCCTACTCAGCGTTTATGAGTATGAAAAAACGCCAGGGCCCCAATGAAATCACTCGCTACAATCTCTATAATTCCTCAGCCATTCGTGGCGTTCCAGCGCCTGGATACACCACCGCTGACGCGATTAAAGTGATTAAAGAAGTGGCCGAAAAAACCCTGCCACGCGGCTATGACGTGGCCTGGGAAGGCCTGACCTTTGACGAAGCGGCTCGCGGCAACGAAGCTTTAGTGATCTTTGGCATCGTGCTGTTCTTTGTTTACTTAGTGCTGGCGGCCCAATACGAAAGCTTTATTCTGCCGCTGGCGGTTATTTTATCGCTGCCGGCTGGGATTTTTGGTTCGTTTTTACTGCTGCGCGGCTTTGGCTTGGCCAACGATATTTATGCCCAGGTGGCGCTTGTCATGCTGGTGGGTCTGCTGGGTAAAAACGCGGTTTTGATTGTTGAATTTGCGGTGCAAAAACAGCAGCAGGGCCTCTCAATTTTAGAAGCCGCAATCGAAGGCGCCCAGGCGCGTTTTAGACCGATTCTGATGACCTCGTTTGCCTTTATTGCAGGCTTAATTCCCCTGGTTCGCGCAACTGGCCCAGGGGCCATCGGCAATCACACCATCGGCAGCTCAGCCCTAGGCGGCATGCTGTTTGGCACCTTGTTTGGCGTGTTTATTGTGCCGGGCCTGTATTTTATCTTTGGCAATCTGGCCGCCAATCGCCAACTGATTAAAGATGAGGATTTTAATCCTTTAACGGAGAAGTATGAGTACAACAAAGAACCCTCGCTTTAAAGCCCTGCTGGCAATTGTCTGTCTACAGCTCTTGCCAGCCTGTGCCCCGATCCTCAAGTCCCAAAAGATTGACGTAGAGGTTCCGGCAGCGTTTCAGCATCGTCAGGCAGAAGCTGACAATAGCGCGGAATTACCCTGGGAGCGTTTTTTTTCAGACCCTAATCTGGCTGGCTTGATTGATACGGCCCTGCAGAACAATCAGGAAGTCAAAATAGCCATGCAGGACATCCAGGTGGCCAGCAATGAAGTCTATGCGCGGATTGGCGAGTACTACCCGTTTGTCACGCTAAAAGGCGCAGCGGGTATTGATAAAGCCAGTCAGTATAGCCGGGAAGAATCCCGTGAGACGCTCAATAGCGAGATGAATCCTTCTTATCTGCTGCGTCCCGAAGGTGAAACAGCCAGCGCCAGTACCAGTGAATCCAAAACCGGTGCATTGCCAACGGTGCTGCCTAACTTTATGGCCGGTATTGCGACTTCCTGGGAGCTCGATGTCTGGAAAAAGCTGCGCAACGCCAAAGATGTCTCGGTGTATGAGTATATGGCCAGCATGGAAGGCCGTAAGCTGATCGTAACCAATTTAGTCGCTGAAATTGCCAATACGTATTACGAACTGCTGGCTCTAGACAATAAGCTCAATAATCTTGAGCAGAATATCAGCATCCAGCAGGAAGTGCTGGGCATTATCCGTATGCTCAAACAAGCCGCCCGCTCCAATGAGTTAGCGGTCAAACGTTTTGAAGCCGAAGTGCAAAAAAACCAAAGCGAAGTCTTTGCCCTGAAGCAGCAAATTGCCGAAGCCGAAAATCGCTTAAATTATCTGATGGGCAGACGCCCCCAGCCGATTAAGCGGGATTCCGCTCAGTTTGGGACTTTAAACCCAGCTGCTGTTACCAGCGGACTGCCGTCGCAGCTTTTAAATAATCGCCCGGATATTAAGCGGGCTGAGTTTGAATTAGCCGCAGCGGATCTGAATGTTCAAGTTGCCAAAGCCCGATTTTACCCAGCTTTTTCGATGAACGCCGGAATTGGCTATGAAGCGTTTAATCCTGCCTATTTAACCCGCATGCCCCAGTCACTGACTTATTCATTGTCAGTCGATATGACCGCTCCGTTGATTAATAAAAATGCCATTACCGCTGAGTATCAAACGGCTAATTCACGCCAGATTCAGGCTGTTTATGAATACGAACGGCTGATCTTAAATGCCTATCGCGAAGTGGCAAATCAGATCGCCAGCATTGATAATCTCAATCAGAATTATCAGCTCAAAGATCAGCAGGTTGAAACGTTAACCCAATCGATTGATATCTCACGCCAATTGTTTAAATTTGCCCGCGCTGACTATATGGAAGTCCTGTTAACACAGCGTGACGCTGTCGAAGCCAGAATGGAGCTGATTGAAACCAAGCTGTCTCAACTCAGCGCGATGGTCAATCTTTATAAAGCCCTGGGCGGCGGCTGGCGGGGTAAAAATACTCAGCCCTCAACACCAGCCCCCACCCAAAGCGATTTACCCAATTTCAGGCCCGATAACGGCTCAGACACCTTTGTGCCCCAGCTGGAGTCCAAAGACGGTGAATGGCCTAATTTTTACGAGATGCTGGTGGCGCCAAACCCGCCAACAGCCTCCCCGATACCGCCGCCAAGCAGCACACAGCCCTCAACAAAACCTTAAGCCTCAGTTAAGCCTCAGGCAACCAAGACAAGCGGCTGGGTCAGACTTTTAAGATGTTCTGAAATGGTCTGGCCCATCGCTTTTTTAAACGCCCGGCGAAAGGCTGCCTCTGAGCTATAGCCCAGTTGTTCAGCAAAAGTGAGAGTCAGTTTTTCACCCTGTAAAAGCCGCATCGCAGCCAGACGCATCCGCCAGCGGGTCAGATAGGGCAGCATCGGCTCACCTAATAATTCACTAAAACGATTGGCAAAGGCGCTGCGCGACATACCTACAGCCTGGGCCAGATTCTGTAAAGTCCAGTTTTGCGCCGGTTGAGTGTGAATCAAGGACAGCGCCTGGCCAATCCGCTGATCATGAAGCGCTCTGAGCCAGCCCTGATTGGGTGAAGAATGTTTAATCCAGTGCCGTAAAGCCTGAATCACCAGCACGTCAGCCAGCCTGGTCAGCAGCGTCTCACCGCCTAGTTGCGGGGCTTCAAATTCGGCAGCCATCATCTGGACGGTTGAGTTTAGCCAATCAGGATAATCCTGGCTGTCTTTAGACAGATAAATTAAATCGGGAATCGCCTCAAGTAAATAATCCGCAGAAGGATGTTCTAAACGCATTACGCCGCATAAAACCAGCGTTAGCGGGCCTTCTTCACCGATTGTCAAGGTTTCATAATATTCACTGATCTGCTGACAGGGCAGAACATACAGAT
>CAJYHH010000340.1 GCA_913773825.1 Candidatus Sericytochromatia bacterium
CAAGCTCTCGATATAGCATACTTGTCCATCGCTGCGGATGATCCGGAACTCTAGCTGGAGTGAGGGCAAATTCTGGGCAAAGGCTTGTTCGGTCTGGCTGTTGACCCGCCCTACGTCATCAGGGTGAATCAACTCAAACCAGCTTTTGCGGCTTCCGTCAAAAGCGCCTGCCGGCATCCCGTAGATTTCATGCATGCGGAGATCCCAGATGACCTGATGGGTGGTGACGTCATGCTCCCAAATGCCAAGCCCGGCGGCGTCAGCTGCCAGTCTCAGACGCTCTTCACTTTCGGTTGCAGAAGCTTCCAGGCGCAGCTGCTGGGTGATATCAGAACAGTAACCATACCAGAGTCTAGAGCCGTCAGGCTGTTTTTCTGAACGGGCTTCACACTGAATCCAGCGTTCACGGCCATCAAGTGCGGTGATTCTGAAACGGCACTGGCCTGTTTCAAGAGTTATCACCGCTTCCTGATAAATTTCAATCACACGCGCTTGGTCTGCAGGATGAATCTGTTCAAACAGGCTTGCTGCACTTTTGCGTAAGTCCTCAGGCCGAAGACCTAAAAGGCGCTCGAGGCTGTCTGATGCATATTGCAGGCTAAAGTGGCCCTCTGGTGACTGCTGGAGTTCGAAAATAATACCCGGAACACTTGCGCTGAGACGCTGTAAGAGGCGATTCCTGGCTTCTAGCCCGTTTTGGGCTTGCATCAGCTCAGTGATATCGCGAATCAGACCATGGACCTGAATCGCTTTGCCTTGATGATTGCGTAGAATTCTTGAAACACCCTCAAGATAGCGCACTTCGCCATTGCGATGCACAACACGATAGCGACGCAGGGCCTGATCCCCGCTGGCTAGCACTGCGTCGATGTCAGCCCGAATGCGTTTAATATCATCAGGATGAATCCGGCTGCTAATTAAAGCTTCGCGCTCGGCCTCGCTATATTCTCCGGGATCAATATCAAACAGCTCGTACATGCGCGGGTTCCAGCTCATCAGGCCCGCACCCAGATCCTGATCCCAGAGCCCAGGACGCTCAACTTCATTGGCCAGACCCAGTCGTGCTTCGCTGGCTTCAAGCGCATGACGAGCTTTCATTAATTCAGTGATGTCTATTAAGGTGCCGCTTAGACGCACAGGGCTGCCGGTGTCATCGTACTCAGTAATGCGGCCATGGCTAAGTACCCATTTATAGCTACCGTCACCTCCGCGCAGACGATAGGTCAGTTCCAGACGCTCACTTGTGCCGAGCAGGTAGGCTTCGCCTTGAGCTTTTATACGCTCAAGATCATGAGGGTGAACCCGGCTGCTCCAATCTTTGTTTACGATATCTTCATGTTCGTACCCCATTTGTCTGGCCCAGTCAGCGGAATAATAACTTTTTCCATTGACTAAATCGCGCTCCCAGATACCAATATCACCGGCTTCCAAAGCATTTTTGCGGCAGCCGTGCTGCAAAGGCTGCTTGCCGGCCTGAGCGCCATGATGTTCCTGATGCCGCGGTAAAAAGTCGTGACGATGAGGATGAATAGGCTCAGCAACCACCGCACAGACACTTTGGCCCTGGTGCTCAATCTCGTAAACACTGATTTTAACTTCAATCAGCTTGCCACTTTTAAGGCGATGAAGATGCAAATCGTCGCGCTCTGATACCGGTGTTAAGCTGGGAACCGCAAGCCAATGGTGCTGACGCTGCTGCTCACGGGGCGTCTGGATGTCTAACATGCTCATCTTTAAAAATTCTTCGCGGCTGTAGCCATAGTTTTTGACCGCTGAATTGTTGACATCCAGAAAGCGTAATGTTTCACGTTCATATAGCCACATGGGCTGGGGATGCAGGGCGAAAATTTGTTGATATGACAGGTTCTTAATCATTGTAATTAGTCCTGATAGCCCTAAAATTAAACGGTCTTCATGGCTTTAGCCTGCAATATTTCTTAAAAAAGAAAAACGCATTTTCAGCCTGGGTTTTAAGTAAATAAAACGAGTGAACATTTTACGTTGATATTATCCCACGAGACTTTTGATTTTTATCAAGCCAGATTGAGATAATTTCAAAAATTATGGAAAATTTAACTTCCGTTAACAGGTTTAACAACCTGATAAAGCAACGCGCCCCCCTGGATTGCCTGTAAAACCGGCAATGCAACCTGCATCAGCTGCTCAAAACTCTTTATCGGGCCCGCGCTGACATAGATAACATCCCCGGGTTCAAGCAGCACATCGGGTTCTTGAGCTTTTAAAATCGCCTGATAATCAAGGGCATAAACAGCAGGCTGCTGTAATCGCCCACGAGTCAGTAAAATCTGGGTCAGATCAGCGCTGTCTTTGGGACCTTTGGCATAGGCCAGGACCTGGCTCAGACTCATGCCTTCACGAAAATTAAAGCTGTTTTGTTCATTGACGTCCCCTAGGACAAAAACCTCTTGTTGGGCAACAGACGGCACGTAGAGATAATCTCCTGGCAGCAAAGGAATATTATGCTGAGTTTGACCATAGCGGATTAAAGCTTCAAAATCGACAGGCAGGATTTCTTGCTCACGAACCAGATAAGCGTGCTTTAGATCCGCTAGTTCCGTTGAATCATTTTTTATGATTCCGACAGATAATCCTCCGGCCAGACCCAAGGCGTCCAGGACGCGCAGCGGCTGAGTTAAAGAATAACTGCCGGGCCGGTTGACCTTGCCCACAATAGTAAAACTACGGCCGGCAAATGCATAAGCACTTAGGGTCGGCTCTGGATTGCGAATATAGTGTTTAAGCGCTACCCGAATCACTTCTCGTGCCTGGCTAACGGTCAGACCCGCGACGGTCTGATCGCCGATCAGCGGGCAGCTGAGCTTGCCGTCAGGCCTTACAACTGCGCCTTTAAGCTCAAGCTCAGGCTCACCATAAACACTAAGATTAAAAGCGTCTCCAGGCTGAATCGTATCAAGAGGTAAGGTCACAGTCTGGAGTTGCTTCAGGCGTGCTTCTGCCAGACTGCCCACAGGTGGTGCTGGTGGCAGGCGACGCAGAACCGGAGCGCTATTTGGGGGCTGCGGTTCTGAATCAGGGCGTGAATGGGGCAATTGGCTGTAGCATCCGTTTAGACTGCTTAGCAGGAGCAGTATCAGAAGGTGTGGCCTGAAGCTGGTCATGTTCAAAAGACCTTTCTCTTAAAACAGGATAAAGAGTGATAATCAAGCACAAAAGACTGTTTGAAATAACGGAAAAATAACAAATTAAATTTTAAGATTATATTGGGATTTTAAGCTTATATTGGGATTTTAAGCTTTCGATAAGCCCAGGGAACTTGATTTAATAAGCCATAAACGGCTAAGTCTGGCTGCAGACTGAGTAATTCTTTGAGACGATTGCGCAGAGTAAATGTCCAGGTGCTGCGAAAACGCGCGACTAGCAAAACTGCTGTTGCAGCTGGCCCTAACATCAGCAGCCAGGGTAAATGATCTTGTAGCGGAGGAAGTTCCCAGATGATATAGCCAGCCTGTTTATGGCGTTCCAAAAGCTCTGGAAGCTTGTCGCGGAGCAGCGGCCGCTGTAACAAAGGATCTTCAAGATGATAACTGTAAACCTGGGTCTGGCTATCGATGCGCAAGGGAAAAGGCAATAAAGCGGCTTTAAGCTGCAGCCATTCACTTAAATCATTGTGCTCACCAGCCTGTGGGCGAATATGGACAATCTGCTCGCCGCGAAAGCGCAGAATATCCAGCAGTTGTTCGCTGACAAAATGTTTGCCTTCACCGCTGTTTTCGCTGGCAATCATCAGCAGGCGTGGGCCTGGGGTTGATTCTAGTTTGGTCAACAGACGATTGACAAAAAGTAGCCAGAGCTGAGAGTACAGTACCTGTGTTCGTCGGTTTCGCAGGGGCAACAGACCCAAGCAGCGTACATTCATTTTTTGAAACTGGAGCGGGCTTTTTAGGCGTAAATCCGCAAGCTCGAGTCCTAAGGGCAGCAGCAAGCCAAGCAGCAGGCCCAGGCTTACCCCAGCTAAAACTCTTAGTTTGCGGCCGCTAGGGAGCGCTTCATCAGGAGCCTGAGCCCGTTCAACCAGATCAAATGATGATATTTCTGAGCGCCGGGCGTTTTCGGCTTCTGCCAGACGATAGTCGTTTTCACGAAGATTTTCATTGATCCGGTCGATGTCGCGTTTGAGACGGGCAAAGTCTTTTTCGAGCCTTGAAAGTTGGTTGAGACGCTGATAGTGCTCTTGAATAGAGCGGCCCAGGCTTTCGACCTGGCTTTGGGTGCCGCCGAGCCCTGAAGCTAATTCAGCCTGCTCAATTTTGAGCTCGCGAACAACAGGATCCATACCAAAGCTTTCTTCTTCGGGCTCAGAAGCAGCGTTTCGCTGCTCAAGATTAAGTGCCTCAATCTGGCGCCGTAAGCTTACCACTTTAGGGTTTGCTTCGGTGTAACGTTCAAGCAGGCCTTTTAATTCACTCTCGAGTTCATTTACTTTGACTTGATTACGATGGCGAACAGTACTTGTGACGCGGATGTTTTCGGGTCGCTGAGCGAGTTCACTGCTAATCGCCCGCATGCGCAACTGATCTTTTTGAAGCTGGATTCGGGCGTTATTCTGATCCAGCTCAAATTGTTTGATCTGCTCAAGCATCAGCCGCGTTGTGTCTTCGTAAAAGCTGACGCGATGTTTGCGCTGAAAAGCATCAAGTTTGCCCTGTGCAGCGTCGAGTTCTTTGAGCATGGCCTGGCGTTGGGCGCTGCGAAAGCGCCAGACGCGCTCTGCGACCGCTCGCGAAAGGCCAGATGAAGACTGCTGAAAAATTTCACTGATACTATTGGCAATTTGAGCGGCTTGTTCAGCCGTATCACCTGTCGCGACAATATGCAGAATGTCGCTACGGTTGCCAGGCCGCACGTCGATGGCGCTAAAAAGCTCCTGATCGCTGAGCTTGAGCCC
>CAJYHH010000341.1 GCA_913773825.1 Candidatus Sericytochromatia bacterium
GATTTGTTGTCTAAGCTGCCAAAGCTGCTGAGCGTCACCCCCAGCGACATAGCGAAACTGGTCGCTGCCGTCCGTTGCGGCGCCATAAATGACCTCGGCAATGGCGTCTGGCGTCGAACGGTTTTGACGTAGTGGATTAGCAGGGTTAAAGTAAGCCAGCAGTTTATCCAGAGTGGGCTGGTATTCAGGGTGCTGGCTGGCATCAAACATATCCATTGAGCGCCCGGCAAAATCTGTGTCGACCCCGCCAGGCTCAACAATTTTAAGCTGAATCCCCAGCGGGTTCAGCTCGTATTGCAAGCTTTCGGTCAGGCCCTCAACCGCCCATTTAGAGGCGTGGTAAAGCGAAAACAGCGGCAGCGTAATTAAGCCCCCAATCGACGAAATATTAATGATCAGGCCTTTTTGCTGGGCCCTAAACTGCGGCAAAGCAGCTCTGATCACGTCGATTAACCCAAACAAATTGACGTCAAACTGGCGACGAATCTGCTCATCACTGGCGGCTTCAAGCGGACCAGCTGAGCCATAACCAGCATTATTCAGCAAAACGTCCAGACTGCCAAAGCGCTCAACGGTCTGGCTAAAGGCTGTTTGAATGCTAGCTGGATCTTGAACATCCAGACGCAGTTTCAGCAGCTGGGAATGCTCTGGCAGAGCTTGATCTTGCTCAGGCTGACGCATGGTGGCGACAACGTTCCAGCCTTTTTCGAGAAAATAGATTGCTGTTGCTTGGCCAATTCCTGAGCTGGCGCCAGTAATTAAAATGGTCTGACTATTTGATGGGCTTGTCATCGGGCCTCCAAGAGAGCTTAATTTTTGGAATAGAGAGAAATTGTGGATCAATCTCGCTTGATTTTCAAGCTCGTTTTTTAAGCCCTTTTTAGGCCAGTTTCAAGTTAGTCTTGTTCATCTTCGATCCAGGGTTCAAAGGGATCTTTTAGTTTTTGCCAGGCAGTAGGGCCCGCCTCAGTCTCAGCTTCGCTGAGCAGGCAGGATTCAAGTAGCTCAGTCAGCTTGTGCTGGTTAAGATTCTGGCCAATCAGCACCAGTTCATTACGCCGATCGCCCCAGGGTTCCTGCCAGATTGAAAGAATCTCACGGGTGGCCTCATCATCAAGCGGCCATTCGTGTTTGGGTAAACTGGCCCACCACTGACCTAAGGGTGAAAGGGTCAGCATTTGACCGGCCTGTGACCAGGAACCAATCAAGTCAGGGCGGCTGGCAATCCAGATAAAGCCTTTAGAGCGTAAGAGCTGCGGCAGACCGTCATTGAGCAAGTCTGCTAGTCTTTGGGGATGAAAAGGCCGCCGGGAGCGATACACAAAGCTTGAAATGCCGTAATTTTCAGTTTCGGGCAGATGCTCACCGCGGACTTCGGCCAGCCAATCAGGATGAGCTTCTGCCTGCTGGAGTTCAAATAACCCCGTCGCCAGAATTTTATGAGGTTCAATCTGGCCAAATGTAGTTTTAAAAATCTGAGCCTGAGGATTAAGCTGGTGCAGCAGAGCTTCAATCCGTAACAGGTTTTCAGGCTCAAGGCAGTCAGATTTATTGAGAATCAGCACATTGGCAAATTCAATTTGATCCACTAATAAATCGACAATACTGCGTGGATCATCCTCGTCAATCGATAATTCGCGATCCTGAAGCTCATCCAGACTATTAAAATCCTGCTCAAAGTTAAGCGCATCAACAACTGTCACCAGCGTGTCTAAACGCGCCAGATGGGCCAGAGCATCTCCGCTGGCATCCGCAAAGGTAAAGGTTTCAGCTACTGGTAAAGGTTCAGAAATGCCGGTTGATTCAATGAGCAGATAATCAAAACGGTCTTCACGCGCTAAGGCTGCAACTTCAATTAACAGATCTTCGCGCAGGGTACAGCAGATACAGCCATTGCTCATTTCAATTAATTTTTCCTCGCTGCGGCGCAGGCTGCCAGCCACTAAGGCTGCATCAATATTGAGCTCACTTAGATCATTTACGATGACAGCGACCCGTAAGCCCTGGCGATTGTTGAGCACATGATTGAGCAGGGTTGTTTTACCGGCGCCTAAAAAGCCTGACAACACGGTGACGGGTAGTCGTTTGTCTGTCTGCTGATGAGCATTTGAAGATAAAGCCGAAGGCAAAATTTGTTGAGCGGACATGCTAAAACTCTCAGAAGTTTATTTGCAAATGATTTGCATTTGGGTTATTGTTCAGAATATGCAAATGATTTGCGTTTGTCAATCGACTGAATCCAGCTCTAAAAACTTTTGAGGTATGTCAGTGAACGAGATGGCTGTTAGACAGGGGTTTTGGCTGCCGCCTAAGTTACGCAGCACAGCCCAGTTGCTCTATGCTCAACAGATGTGGGCTTGGGGCCAGGACGTTAAACATCCAGCAGGCAACCTGCTTTTAGCTTATGGCTTTAGTCGTCAGCGCAGTGTGCCCACAGGCCAGGGTGGTTCAAGTGAATACTGCTTACAGCTAGCCTCAGCTGAGCTGCGCTTATGGTCATTTGGGTTATTGCTCAAAGGTCCACAGCTCAAGATTATTTTGCCACGTCATCACTTTCGCCCTCGTTTGCTCAGCAATTGGCCAGATTCTGGAGTCTGGAAGCCAGGGCAACTGCCAGAATCCCGCGCTGTAAAAGGTGAGCAAGAGCTGCTGTTGTTTAAACAAGAGCTGCAAATGGGCTGTGAGCTAATCAGCCGTTATGAACACTGGGTCAATCAACGTTTGGGCTATGCTTACCGACAAGCTTGTTTTTCCAGATGGCCTCAGCGTCCCCGTGAGCTGATTCAAGACATGAGTGAGCAGTGGCTAAGCTTGCTCAGGGCTTAACAAGTCTAAAACTTAACAAGCCTAAAACTTAACAAGCCTAAAAGAAGTGTTTCTTTTTCTCTTGCTTGTCTCCTTATCCACGCTGCATGTCAAAAGGGAGCTGAGAAATCATCCTCAGCTCCCTTTTGATTTTTTTCGATTAGTTGTTCAGCTAGACGCCAATTTCAACCGTTTCAGCGTCGGTTTCAGGATCGGGCTCATTGTCCTTTTCCTGCTCCGCTTCAGTTTTTTTGCGCTTGGGTTTATTGCCCGTGCGAGCGGCTGCGCGCTGTTTGGCGCGGCTTTTGGCTTTGAGCTTAAGCGCCCAGTGAATCACACCGGTTAGCGGCAAACTAGTGGCAATTAAACAAGCCAAAAAGTAAATCCAGAAGCTGAAGCTGCCAAAGACCGTGCCAATATGAATCGCTTTAACCAGCGAGAGCATTTTTTCAGCCCGGCTTTTAGAGGCAAAGGGTGTGGCTTCAATCAGGGTGCCGGTTTTAGCGTCTGCTGTAAAGCTGTCGCGATAAGGCACGCTGATGCTGGTGGGATTATGGGTTTTGGTGACGGTAACGGGCTTATCGCCAATAACACCTGTTTTACTGGTGGGGAAACGGATTTGCAGATCACCTGAATAAGGGTAAAGTCGTGATGCTTCAGCTACAAGCTGGGTATAAGGCAGAGTCAGCACCGGTTTGGGTTTGGCTTTTTTCTCACCTTCAGAACGCGGTTCGGGTTCTTCAACTGGAGCTGGTTTGCCGTCAAACAGGCGATATACGCTGGTTTCAAAGCTGCTGTTATAAGACCAATAAAGGGCTGACAGTGACATCACCAGCAGCGGGATAAACGTATAAAAGCCCAGAATCACATGAAGGTCATAGTTTAAACGCTTCCAGCTGACGCCGCGCTTAAACATCAGGGCTCGGGCTGGGCGGGGTTTGGCTTTAAAAGCCCAAAGCACCAGACCACTGACTAAAATCACAATAAACATCAAAGTAGCAGCGCCGGTAATCGGGCGGCCCATGTCTGAGTCTAATAAAAGCCAGCGATGGAGTCTAAAAAAAACCATAAAGCCATCGCGCAGCTCTTGATTAATACCGCCTAAAATTTCACCCGTATAAGGATTAACGTAGACACCCGGCGCACGGCCTTTTTGCAGCATTACGGCCTGATCGGGGGCGTGTGGGATTAGGACGCCCGTAAATTCCTGGCCGGTTTCAGCCGCAACTTTAGGGACTAAAGTTTCAAGCGGGAGGCGTTCTGGGCCTGGGGTAACCTGTAAAACCTGCTGGTTGGCCCAGCGTTCAACGGGCTCTTGAATCACTAATACCGTGCCGGTTAAGCAGAGAATAAAGACAATCAGGCCGCTGATGAGCCCAAGCCAAAGATGGATATCTAAAAGGAATTGTTTATAATCGTAGCGCTGTTTCATAGCTGGCGCTCCTGAGCAGATTTATCAGAGAGAGTGTGTGAGAGGCTGACAAGCTGCAGCCGATTGCCGTCAAATTGACTGAAGTTATCGCCAAGCTGAATTGTTTGTTTGATCATCTCATTCATGGTGTTTCTCCTTAACCGCAGATTTGCGACAGGTTTTTCAGATTCAGCGCAAGCGCTTATTGAGTGAGCGCTTGCGCTAAATACCCTTAAGTCAGAACTTCTTCTGGCGAACGTTCTGAAGGGCTATCGAGTACTTGATTCATTGATTTTTTAGAGCCACCCGAGGATTGAGACTTGCCAGATTGATTGGCTTTGCTGATTTTAGGGAAGATCCAAAGGTACATCCCACTTACCCAAAGCAGCAGCAGCAGGATCCCTGCGGGTAAAAAGACCCATTTCATCACTAAGGGATGAAAAAACGAGCCCTGGTGCAGCTCAACTAAGACGCTTGTGGTCCGGAACTGGCTATTCAGCAGCTTGCCGTTGCTAGCGTCAAACTGGATCTCATAGAGATTTTTAAGCCGAACCTGAAAAATCCCTTTGCCAGGATTAAAGTTGACGGATGAGACATCACCCCAGTCTTTGACTTCGGCTTCTGGCAGGGCTTTGAGCTTGGTGAGCAGGTCTTCAAAGCGGACCTGGGGCTCCACGAGCTTGGTTACACCAACGCGGGCTTTGGGCTGGATCCAGTCAAAGTCACTGCGCACCATCAAAATAATCCCGGTCATAATTGTGATCAGCAGGGGTAAGGCTGCAATAATCGCGGCCTGGCGATGCCAGTTGCGATTATAGGCAAACAGGCGGCGGCCTGTGGTTTTAATACGGCTCATGGGCGACCTCTTGGTTATAACTCACTTCGAGCCAGCGCCGCGCCAGCTCAATCAGGGCTTGTTCGAGTAATTGATCAAAGGCTAAAATTTCGCGTTTGTTGAGCAGTACAGCCTGACGCTCGCCGGGTAAAGCTAATAGGGCCAGACCAGGTTCTGCTTCATGGATAAAAAAGCCAGTGGAAGTATTGAGTTCAGCGATGTAATCCCGAAAAGCCAGGAATTCTTTTTGAGTGAGTCGCCAGAACACATGCGCAAAGCGCACCTTAATAAAGCGGCCGCAGCGCGACAGATAAATCTGGCCAGAGCTACGCTGGGCGAGCAAAAACGGATCAGATGACATGGGGCTCGTTCCTATGAGGGCCTGCGGAGCAATTTAGAAGCGGTTCAAAGACGCAGAGAAGGAGGCTGTTTGCCCGTCTGCGGAGAAAGGGCTTGAAAAGTCGGGTGCAGGCCCGAGACGTCTTGAGTTGATTTGTAGAGCAGCATATTTCAGTTAAGCATGAATAGTCAATCGACAAGATATTATAAACTTTTAAAAAA
>CAJYHH010000342.1 GCA_913773825.1 Candidatus Sericytochromatia bacterium
CCTGTGTCACTGAGCAAAACATTGGGCAGCTTAAGGTCAAAGTGATGGCCTTGACGCTCATTTTGAATATGCTCCATGCCCTGAAGGACACCCTTGGTGAGATAGAGTCCAAGCAGTTGATGAGTCTCTGCATCCAGATGACCCTGCTCGCGTACGTCCCAGATCTTTTGATTGAGCTTGTAGAGATCGCCACCACCAGCATATTCCTGCATCACGTAAACTTGATTGTCAGAACCCCGAATCACGCTCTCAAGATGGTTGAGATTGCGATGGCCCTTGACGCCCTCAATGTCCATCTGAGCCCGGACCTCACCGATCATTTCGCTGCGCTTAAGCTCCGCATGTTCAGATGGGTTTTCGGCATTTTTATCGATCATAAGCTGTTTGAGCACAATTTTATCGTTGGGATCAGTGGTGTTCTCGTAGCGAATAATATGCGCAAAGCTGCCTGCAGCAAGGTATTTAGGAGCATGATAGGTTTTATTGTTGATCGTGACGGTTGTCGGCACTTCAACGTCATCGGGTGCGTCTGTCGGCTGTACCCGAGTTTGAGCCACTTCGCCACCAAGGCCTTGATTGACGCCAGTAAGCAGAGCCGAACACATCGCAGAGTCTTTGACGCCGAGTTTGTTTTGCAGCGCGCTTAAGACCTGACGGTCATTGCGGAACATCAGCTCATTGCGCAGCGGAGCGGTTTTGGGCAGATTTTTAATGCTCTGGCTCAGCTCCTGAGTCACTCTTGTAAGGGCACCAGCCATTTGGCCAGGCTGGCCAGGTGTAGATTCGTTGATCCCCTGGCGCAGAGCTTTTACCATTACATCAAGAAAGCGTTCTTTGCGCTCTGAGAGTTTGCTCATTTCTTTGGGGCCATAACCCTTGTTTTCGGCCAACATGCGAGCCGCTAGATCGCGCAACTCGCCGTCAGATTTGCGTGCCAGGGTCATGCCCAGATCTGAGTCGCTGCCCAGCCCTCGAGCCCAGTTCAGTGCGCTGTTCATCACGGATTGTTCAGCCGTTTGTTTCGCCTGTGAACTCAGAAGCGTGTGATTGGTTGCCTTATCATAAGTGCTAAACACAGCATCAAATTGCTCGTTAAAAGACTGGGGCAGTTGCCGCTCGGCAATGATCAAATGCCGGGAGTAGTCCTGGTCAGCCTGACGAAATCCGGGGGTCCGCAACCCTTCGATAGCCTGACCGATCACTTGCTCGCTCATGTCTGTGTGCACAGGCTGAACCTGCTTAATGGTCGGGGCGTGATTGGACATATGCTGGCTGTCCTGGATGTACTGCTTGCTGGCACTGTCAAAGCCGGTTTTTTCGACGGTGGTCGTTGACTTAAGCTCGCTTCGCGCTTTAAGCAGCGAGCCCGGAGTCGGCACAAATGCCGTCTTTTTTAACAGGGCCTGACTGGCTATGGATTCAAGTTTGACGTCGACTTTTTGCGACACGCTGGTGTCACTAAGGGTATCTTTGCTTGGTGTTGAGAGTTTGGGGATATAACTCGAATCAGTCCGACGCAGCTTGCCTTCAGCGCGCTGTTTACCGATTTCAGGGCTAGAGTCCTGCTTGATGTTGCTGCTTGAATGGCTGCGTTCGAGCGGCTGTGGCTTGTTTAAAGTCTTATTTGACGATAGATTTGGACCGATGTTAGCCAAGATCAGATACCTCATGGAAAATGTGCTTCATTTACATTAAAGCATACCATGTTAACGATGTAAACAATTTTTTAAGCTTGACTGAGCTTGACTGAGCTTGACGATGTTTAAGTTGTTCAAGCACTGCAAATCAGTCTCAGGTGTTGGTTGCTCCAGGGTTTAATATTCCTGTGTCCAGATAACAAGGCTTCATCTGCTCAAGCCTGTGTATTCAGCGTAAACTGCATAGATTGACAGCATCTTGACAGCATTACGGAGACCGAACATGAGCAAATACTGGAACGACAAAAAACGCCAGGAAAAAAAAAGCAAAGAAGCCCAAAGAAAACTAACGGGTCTGTCTCCGGTTAAAAAGACGCCTCGGGAGTATTTTACATCTGTTGGCGTAGCGCCCAGCAAACTCGACTCATTCTT
>CAJYHH010000343.1 GCA_913773825.1 Candidatus Sericytochromatia bacterium
TGAGCAGCCAGGCTCAAATCCGCACTCTGCGCGCCACAGTTGATACCCAGGCCGTTAATCTGAATATCAACAGCATCGCCACTGTTAACGGCACCACACAGGTCAGCTACAGCATGACCGGCCTGCCGACAGTTGACACCAACCGCGTCTATGCCGTAGAAATCAACACAGCCGCTAATGAGCCTCTGTTAGGCGCAGCGGTTAATCTGCAAACCGGTCAGGCCACTACCCTCGACATCAATACCCGCAGTACAGCGGTATTGATTCGTGCTCGTGAAAAATACCGCGATAGCCGTCTGTTGAGCGTCAATATCGGTCAGATTCGTGAAATCGAACGTGACCCAGCAGTTGTCGACATTGATGTCTCTGTCGGCAATATCCTGCGCGGTGTCGGCTCTCTGACCCGCGACATTCTGAGCGGAGTCGGTGATTTAGTCGGCGGCATCCTGAGCGGCGTCTTTGACCGCCGCCGTCGTTAAACTTTAAATCAAGTAACACATGCAGAATTAAATCACTGTAAATCTCATTGAAACGCGTTAACCCGTGAGTCAGAATCTGGCTCACGGGCTTTTCTTTTGGTTTTAAATCAACCCCAATAAAATGTAAACATTGTATTTTCGAAAAATTTTGCTACTATTCGAGCAATGGCTAAACCGCGTTTATCTCAACCCTTTCGAGTTTTTCTGATCTTTTCAAGCTTCTTCTTTTTGACAATTTTCACTTACGAGTTTAAGGAGGTCTTTAAGTTTATCCCTTACCCAACTGAGGATGTCACTTTTGAGAAAGTTAATTCTGTACCAATGGCAAGCAGTATTCAACACCCTTCAGACTTAACAAAACCCTTGCCCGAGATCGCAAAATCAGTTGTAATTTACCCTAATGAGAGCTACCCCAATGTGGCGAGAGCGACGCTGCTGTTACCCAAAAGATTGAGTCTAGATCAGTCTCTTATGGTTGCAAGAGCCATAAAAACCCGTTTTGATCCTCAATACAGAGCATTGAGCTTTTGCCTAACCGCTAATCCAGACTTCTATAACGTCACTGAGCCAATGGATGATTGTTATTTACTTGTGGAGTATACAGGGGCAGGATTAGCGAGAGAAAGTGTCATAACCATTCAAAAGCCTAAACCTTATTCTAAGCCTTCTTTATGGCAGTGGTTGGCTGACTTGTTCAAACAACCAGATGCTGCTGTCAGGGACTCAGCTCAGCCATAAAAATTTCGCCACCTTTTAGCGAGATCCCGCGCAGAGTGTTTTTATCCAGCCAGCCTTGAGGGGGAACCATTTCACCCAGCAGGTTATAAGCCTGTAGACGTTTGTAAACTTTACCTTTAACTGCACCCGTTAAAGCAGGCAACTCTAAGTTAAAGGTCTCGCTGCGTGTATCGCTTGCGCGACCGCTTTTATCCGTAACTTCATCGCGCTTGGAGCTGCGTAACCAGGCAGCCAGAATCAGCTTGCCGTCTCGTTTTTGAAAGACTTCAACCACAGCCTGAGAAGGACTTGGACCTTGAAGACTGACTTGCTCAGTAATCCGGCGAGTTGGAGCATCAAAGAGTTTAGTCACCAGCTTCATGGCGTGATAAGCCGGTTTGGGCTTGCCCTGCAAATCTAATAAGCCTAAATACTTATTGTTATCGTCGCCAATCACCCCTTCACTTAAAGGCAAATCGCGCAGACGATACCAGGCGCTCAGCGACAACTGGCCGGAGGCTTGGGCCATCACATGTTGTTTAAGCAGCGCAATTGCCTGATAACGAGCTGTGTGCTCATAAGCATAAATCGCGTCAATCCCCCATTGAGAAACTGAAGTAGCCGAAAAACGCCAGTTGCTATAGCCAAACTCCGCCAGCCAAAGTTCTGGTTGATGGGGCCCCTGAGATAAAATCGCGCCAAAATGGCGAATCTGCTCAGGGTATTGCTCCGTTGTCGCGGGATGCCAGGTTTCGTGATAGCCATGTAGATTCAGCACATCAACATATTTATCAAGTCCGTGTTGTTGAATCAGACTGTCAAAAAATGGCCCACGACCACGGGACATGCCGCCTAACACAATTACAGCATGGGGATCTGCCACACGGACTTGTTGGGCAGCGTATTTGATCATCTCGGCAAATTGGGCTGAGTTTCCCAGCCAATAAGCTTCTAAATCGGGCTCGTTCCAGAGCTCCCAGGACTGAATACTGGCTTTGTAGCGATTGACGATCACCTTCATAAAATCACCAAAGCGCTTGAGCTGATCAGGTGGCGTGCGCCAGAAGTCAGAACCGCCCTGATTGGCCCACTCAGGGCTATAACAAACATAGGGAATCAGGCTAATTCCATATTGCTGAGCCAGTTTGACAAAGTCATCCCAAAAGCCCCAATCATAAACACCGGGCTGTTTTTCGATGCCATCCCAGCCAAAGGCAAAACGCAGCTGTTTCACGCCGAGTTCACGCAGCGTGGCAAAGTCCTGGCGGACTCTGGCTAAGGTCGTACTTTCTTCTGGGTAGTCTTCACATAGGCCCATTGGCTGATAATAAAAGCCTTCTGCGTCCTGCTGCACCTGACGTGAAAAAGCATAACGTTTTAGCGGAAGTGCGCGCACAGCAGGGGCTTCTTCAAAGTTAAGGCTCTGAGTCAGACCAGGCCCGGCACTCAGCAGCATCAAACTTAAAACAATCAGGGGTCGCAAAACAAACTGCATTAATAGCCCCGCAGAGCAGCCCGATAAGCGGCTTCAAGCAATCTAAAGCTATCCGCTGAGCCACCTGCATCAGGATGATAAATTCGGGCTAAAGTGCGGTACTGGCGGCGAATGCCGTCTTGATTTAAACCCACAAAAGCCTGACGAAATTGATCAGACTGACCAGATAATTTGCGCTGATACTCAGATTCAAGCTCTTCTTGTTCACGTTTGCGAGCCTGACGCGCTTCGTATTTGGCACGCTGTTTCGGCGTCATCTGAGGTGGTTTTTGAGCCGCCTGAATCTGCTT
>CAJYHH010000344.1 GCA_913773825.1 Candidatus Sericytochromatia bacterium
CAGGTTAATCAGGCCTGGCCGCATAACTGGGTGGAGACTTATCGCATGTTAGTGATTCCAGTTGCTTCTCACCAGCTGCAGTGGCCCACAACCGGCTATGTCTCCTCACATTTTGGCTTCCGCCTGCATCCCATTCGTGGAACTTGGCGTTTACATGAAGGCATTGATATTGAAACCAAACCGGGTATCCAGGCTCTGGCTGCAGGCCCAGGTTCGGTGATACAAGCAGGCTATGATCAGGCCTGTGGCAATATGATTCGCCTACAGCACCCTGAAAAAAGTTTGCGTACAGTTTACTGCCACGGTGAAAAGCTTTTAGTGCGCAATGGCGCCAAAGTCGAAAGGGGTAAGCCTGTGCTTGTAACGGGTAATACCGGTGCGAGCGCCAGCAATCATCTTCATTTTGGCGTCCAGATTGACGGCGTCTTTACAGACCCGATGGATTGGCTGTAGGCCTCCAGGTGGCGAGTAACTGTAAGGTGTTAACCAAATTGGTTACCCATCGTTTGTCTGGCGGCTGGTGGGAGCCAGCTACGCTGGCGTTATGGGTGATGAGTTTTGAGTTCTGGGCATTAAAACAAAAAAATAAGCTCTTGTTTTCTTTGCTTTTAAACTCAGCCCTCTGGCTACAGAACCTCCGGTTCTGCATAAGTGCCTTGTACGCATCGTCCTACGGACTCTGCTATAAGCACTTAACCCACGACCCCAAGCCCATTCTATGAAACCTCTCCAAGCGTTGGTACTGGGTGCTGTTCAAGGTTTAACTGAATTTTTGCCCGTCAGCAGTACGGCGCATATTAATCTGACGGCCAGAATTTTGGGCTGGCGCAGTCCGGGTGTTGTGTTAGATACGTCCCTGCACCTTGGGACTCTGGTCGCGACTTTGGCCTGGCTGCTGGAAGAAGAAGTTCATGAGCCTTTGTTGACGCTACCGCTGGTGGTTAAAGTCAGTCTGGCCACTTTGCCAGCAGGCTTGGCCGGACTGTTTTTAGAAAACTGGATTGATCAGCGCCTGCGCAGCCCCAATGTTACGTCGATGATGCTGATTGTTGGAGCTGGTTTGCTGTGGTTGGCTGAAAAACAGGCCCGTCAGACCTTGACCCTTTCAAAACTGGATCTTTCACGCGCGATGTTAATTGGTATGGCCCAGATGCTGGCTTTGATTCCGGGCTTGTCGCGCTCAGGTGCGACCATGAGCGCCGGTTTGCTGGTGGGCCTGACCCGTAAAGACGCTGTGCGCTTTTCTTATTTGCTGGGTGCGCCGATTGTGGCAGCATCTGGTTTATTTAAACTTCGAAGTATTCTTAAACACGAGGATGGACGAGAGCTGCTGCATAGCTTGCTAATCGGTGGGTTGACTGCGGCTGTTACTGGATTTATGAGCCTGGAATGGATGCTGGGCTATGTCCGAAAACATTCATTAGTGCCCTTTGCCATCCATCGGATGGTAACCGGCTTGCTGATTTCACGCGCTCAGCGCCAAAATCGCAGACATGTTTTAGGCGGGTTTTTGCGATAAGAGTTATAAGCTCAGAGTTACCGGGTATATTAAGGTCAGAGCCGAAGATTTAAGGAGAACTTGTTTATGTCGAATCCTATCGAAGAAACCGAAGGCATAGGACGTGGTCCTTCACGTTCCAACGCAATTGATCAGGCTCGTGCTTACAGCGAAATGCTTGCCGCTCGCCGCCGTGAAGCCCAGGCCGGTCCCGATGAGGCTCCCAGCGACAGAAACCGCGCCAACACAAGCAACAACTCCACGTTTACTAACTCGAATGACAGCCTGAACGCTAATAATGTCACCAGTAATCAAGTTGCAGGTGCCGGTGGTGCCGGTGCCTTGATTCATGCGGGTCGCGAAAGCGGTCAGTCATCCAGCGACAATCAGGGCCATAATTCTGGCCGTAATCATCAGGACAGCGTGGTGCGTTCAATTGCTAATTCCCGCAGTGAACTGCCTACAAATGTTGTCAGCTTCTTTAATGACGGTCCCAAACCTGAAAATGCCGAAGCTCGCTTTAGTATTCATCAGCGTGTCGCAATGGCCAATGCCATGAATCGTCCTTCTGCAGCCAATCCTGAAGGCCAGAAATTGGGTGGCGAAGCGATGAACGTGATTAAAAACATGGATGATGCGGATGTTCAGAGCGGTCTTGAAGCCATGCGTCAGTCAACGGGTAAACCGCCCGTTAATAACCAGATGCCCAACCAGGGCGACAGCTTTATGCCTTAATCAGCGCATAGCGAATTAAATCTAGATTCATTAGCGGGCCAGTCGGCCCGCTTTTGTGTTGTCAGGTGCTTGTATCGCGCTTGAAATAGAGGACGCTGGGATTTTGCCCTTTAGAGAGCCTGCAGGTTAGAATAGGGCCAGTGCCACATACTCCAAACGTGTGGAAAGAGCGAGGAACATAATCATGGCCCAAGATCGCAAACTGATTCTCAAACTGTTGCAGGAAAATCGCATCAGTATCGAAGAAGCTGAGCAGCTGCTCAGCGCGCTAGAAAACAAAGGCAGTTCTGAATCTACCGGATCAACAAGTTCCGCAGGTACAACAGGTTCCTTTGGCGGTGCTGCAGGGC
>CAJYHH010000345.1 GCA_913773825.1 Candidatus Sericytochromatia bacterium
CCACGGCTTGAATCAAAGCCAGCGGCTTTTTCAGACAGATTGCGCAAATTAACAATCAAGGGATCGTTACTATCCAGTCCTTCTGGTGAATTAATGGCGGGAGCCTGGCTGTCAATGGCCACAGACAAAGTCAGACGTTTAATCTGACCCAGCTCTTTGACTTTTGTCGTCTGGGTTTCAGGTACTTCGTAATTGCGAGTGGTGTCAGACCGTTCATATTGAGCCTGACTTTCAGTTGTTTCATTGCGATAACCAGGAATATTTGGCGCGGTCCCTGGTACACCACCCGGCACCGGATCTGTGCCAGCCCCTTTTTCAGTTACGGTTTTTTCTGAACGCAAGATGACATCATTGTCTTCTTTTTGGGGATTGTCATTGGGCTTGTAAGACTTGCTGACTGATTCCTCGCGGTCAAAATCCAGCAGGGCTTTGACCTGAACATTTACGTGTTCACGGCCAACTACGCGAGCCAACATACTTTCGACATTCGTGCGAATTTCGCTTTCAACCTGCTTTTGTAGAGCCAGCTGCTGCTGATTTAAAACACTGTTGTTTTCTTTTGAGGCCACTGTTTCAGCATCAAAGAGCAGATTGCCATCCCCATCGGTAATCGTGACATCTTTTTGCTGCAGTCCTGGCACCGCACCCGCAACCAGTTTGCTAATGCCTTTGACTTGATCTTCACTCAAGCTGGATAAGGGCTTAAGGCGCAAATTAACTGAAGCGGTTGCGGGTTCTTGTAATTCACTAAAAATCTGTTTTTTTGGAATCACCAGATGCACCCGGGCACGGTCGACCCCTTCAATCTGCATAATCGTGCGAGACAACTCACCGGCTAAAGCACGCTGATAGTTCAAATCAAAGACACGATTGGTCATGCCGAGCTGCTCTTTATCAAAGAGCTCGAGACCCGGAACCCCACCTTCAAGTGGTAAACCCTGAGAAGCCATTTGCAGACGCAATTCATGAACTTGATTAGCCGGAACCTGAATCGCAGCACCATTTCCCTGAGTCTGAATCTGATAGGGAATATTATTTTCTTTGAGATAAGCTACGATCTGTCCCGCATCTTTTGAAGACAAATCGGCAAAGAGAGTATTCCAGTTTGGCTGTTGTAGCCAGACTGACACACCCACAACCAGGACAAGGGCCGCCGCAGCTGAACCACCCAGGATCCATTTCTGGGTCCGGCTGAGCTTCTCGTAGAACGCCCGTCCTTCACTCTGTAGTCTT
>CAJYHH010000346.1 GCA_913773825.1 Candidatus Sericytochromatia bacterium
TTGGCGAGGCTGTAAAGGTAGGCCTGGCCCGAACCGGTCTCGAACGCCGTTCGGGTGCCCAGGAGATCGTGCTTACTCATGGGGTGTCCTTTCCTTGGTAAAATACCAACATGCGATGTGATGCAAAGTCCTATGTCATGATACACAACTTGCGCTGGAATCGGCTGATGAGAAGGAAGGTCTAATGATGGCTCGAATCCTGTTGGCGGACGATGATGCCACGATTCTTGGCTTTGTGCAAATGGTGCTCGAAAGCAAGGGGTATCAGGTTCTGACTGCCCGTAACGGCAATGAAGCACTGGAAGTTTTTTTTAATCAGACCCCAGATTTAGTGCTGCTCGATATTATGATGCCGCAAGTCAACGGCATGGATGTCTGCCAGCGGATCCGGGCTTCGGCTCCGCTAGTACCCGTGATTTTTCTGACGGCCAAACAACAAGTTCAGGATCTGGTCAGCGGTTTTGATTCTGGAGCCGACGACTATATCACCAAACCTTTTAACCGCCATGAGCTTTTGGCGCGTGTTCAAGCGGCGGTTCGTCGGGTCCAGGCTTTACGCCGTCAACGTTCCTCCAGCTCTGCGGTGCTGGATGTTGAGGGCTTGATGATGGATACCTCCACCCATTCAGCCCGTTATCGCGACACCCCTTTGTCTCTGTCGCGGACCGAATTTAAATTGCTTCAGACTTTTTGCGAATACGCCGGACAGGTTTTAGAACGTGACTTTTTGCTGCAGCAGGTCTGGGGCTACCGGATTGCGGGCCAAAGCCGTACCGTTGATAATTTTGTCGGCCGCGTCAGACGCAAACTCCAGCAGGCTACCGAAGCCCACGGCGAAGAATTCCCCCAGGTGGAGACCCTTTACGGGGTGGGCTACCGTTTGGTCACTTCAAGTACGCAGCAGGGAGAGAAGCCGGAAGTGGTAGGGGGTAGGTAGTAGGGGGGGAGATAGTAGGGGGGAGATGGAGCAAAATGAAGAATTAACTCCCCTTCACTCTTCGAATATTCCCTTTGGCTATCGCGTAGCGATTATTGAAGCATGCGGGTTGCAACTTGCACAGTTAGTAGACTTGTTGTTGCCAGGGCGTTAAAGATTTAATTTTTTTAAACGCCCGCTCAGCGCTTTGAGACACTCGCCAATCTGGATCGCCTTTTGCTTTGTCCAAAGCGGGCAGAGCTCTTTGATTGCGAAGGGTTGACAGATTTTCGACTGCCGTTTTACGTAAAAGAGGATTAGGATCCTCAAGGATTTGGCACAAAGGTTCTATAGCCAATCGGGAACCACTCCGGCCTAAAGCATAAGCTGCTTCCATTCTGCCTGGGTGTTTTGGGTTCTTAAGGACTTTAATGAGGGCTTCAACAACTTCTGGTAGACTCCAGACTCGCAATAAATCTGCTGCTTTTCTCCGCATATGCCTGCGTGGGTCAGATAGTAAGTCAAAGACAATCGACCACTGTTCTGGGCATGAATGGTTCATTAAAGCTTCAAGTGCTGATATCTGAAGATCGGTTTCGCCTCGCAAAAGGACAGCGAGTAAACCATCTTTTGCTGGCTCGTCTAACTTTCCAAGTGCCCAAACGGCTGCTTCTCTGACCCTTTTGGAAGAATTTTGAGTGAGCTTGTTTAGCGATTCAATTGAGTGCTGAGCTTTTAATGCACCAAAAGTTAGAGCTGTTTCGGCTCGAACATATTCATCAGGACTTTCCGCTAAATGCTGGATAGATTCAAAAATATCGCTTGAAGCAGAACGGCTCAAGCTCCTGAGCGCTTGAATTTTGACTGCGGAATTTGGATCTTTAATGAGCTCCAAAAGCAATGGCGTGCTTTCATTTTCTGTGAAATAACCTAATATCATGGCGAGGCGCGTCTTTGTTTTTAAATCTCCTCCCAGCAGGCCATCTAGGCCGTCTGACTGAAAATATCTTCCAAGAGACCCAAAAGACCCAAGATAGAAGATTAACCTCTGAAAACTCTCGTCGCTTGCTCGACTGATCCCCTCAATAAGCGGTTTAGAGCTGAAAGAGTGAAAATTTCTCAGCTTGTCTAACGCCGAACGGGATTCTTCTGCATCCTCTGAAAGGAGTTTTTCAAGCCACAAGGCTTTATTGGCTCTCAGTACCTTTTCTTGAGGAGAAAGATAACCTTTAAAAGGCTTGCGTAGATGCGAAACATGCGTCTCTCTGTAGGGAGAAGGGGGATTCATCCAGATTTTGATGCTTCGATTGGGTCGATCAAAGATTTCAATGAGTCTTCGGGCTCGTCCTTTGATTAATTGATTTTTAGATCTTGAGAGCTCCAATAATGAGTTAATCGGCGGTTTTGGCAGTTCTGCCAGAATCAACTCTGCAGTATTAGCCACAGTCTCATCCTGATCTGCCAAATACTGCAGCAGAAGCTGACCTACTTGATGCTTGTGTGTGTCATCAAACTGTCTGAGAGCGTAGAGTGCAAATTGTTTCACAACAGGATGAGGGTATTCAAGATAGGATTGAAGAGATTCAAAGGAGCTTGCGTACATCATTCTGCGTAAAGTGTTTTTTGCCCGACTCCGAACAAAATGATCTTCATCTTCAAAAGCTTGTAGCAAAAACGCAATGTCTTCAAAACCAGACAGGTTTCGAATTTGCTTTGTTGCTCTAATGCTCTGTGGATAGACACCAAAATTGGATTCCCAAAGCAGCTGGGCAAAAGGTTTGCGGCTATTCAAGTGGCCAGACTCTCCTTCGCAAACAATATAGCTTTAAGCAGACCGATATAAAGATTATAAACCTTTATATCGGCAGTTGATCTCTACCAGCTCGGCCGTGCGAGAGCTAAAGTGAGGGGCTAGTACGTTCTAAACCGGGTAAGAGGGCTTTGTTTCCTACCCTACCTACTCCCTACCACTTACTGAATCTTGACCGGGGTCTGCTCGCGGGCTTCTTCAAACCAGGTCTGGACTTTGGCTTTGGTGGGCAAAAAGATAATCTGGTTTTGATTTAGCTTGATTTTGTTTTGCTGGATTTTGTTATACAGCTCAAGCGGTTTGTTTTTGAGCAGATCTTCAATCGTGTTGATGCCCAACAGTTCAAGCAGGGCTGCGGTTTCGGGGCCCATTGAGGGCACGCGGCACATATCCGATTGCTGGACAAGTCTGAGTAATGAGCGTTCAGACATGCCGGTGTGTTTAGTCAACATGGCGCGGTTTTTACGGCTGATGCCAACGCGCAGCATATCCTGAGTGGTGCGGATATTGAGCTTGGCCAGTTTGTCGACAAAGGCGTTAACGAGGCCGCGAATTTCGGTGAGTGGATAAGAGGTGACGATTTCAACGGTTTCATCGCTGCGAATCAGCATATAGCTGCAATAGCCGCAAAAGGCAACGTGAGCGGGGTTATAAGTACCGCAGGATGAGCAGACGCCACCGTGCTCAGGGGTCCAGATCTCGGTGACTTCTTTCTTTTTAGGCTGGTCTTCAGGTAAAGCACCCATTTCAAATTGAGGCAGATTTTCCTGCGGGCTCGCTACGGGGCTTTCGATGATGGGTTCTGGTTCAAGCGCTGGTGCCGGAGCTTCGGTTTTTTTCTGGAATTTAGCCTGAATCCGGGCCCGAACGTCGTCAGAGCCACTTTTCATCTGAGGAGTTGCGCCTTTTTGCAAGCGATCTTTAAGGGAGGGCTGCTGGGGTGCCGCTGATCCGCGGCCTTCGCGCATGGCCTTAAGCCGTTCTGAAAAATCGTTCATGG
>CAJYHH010000347.1 GCA_913773825.1 Candidatus Sericytochromatia bacterium
CCCCACGCCTGTGGGGATGAACCGTTTCATTCCATCTCCCAGGTGCTATGTTCGCTCTATTCCCCACGCCTGTGGGGATGAACCGATATCATTCAGCCTTTTGCCCCACTTGGTTATCTATTCCCCACGCCTGTGGGGATGAACCGATGTGTTGTCTTTGATTGCTGTTCAACCGACCCTATTCCCCACGCCTGTGGGGATAACTTAATTAACTGGGATAGTAAACTTCAATAATTTTAAATGGAGTGGCAGGATGCTTGGCTGACGAATGCCAAAAGCTCTGCTAATCTGTGCTCAAGACTGAATCTCAGGAAGTAAGATATGAAGCTGATTGGCTCAACGACCTCACCCTTTGTGCGTAAGGTGCGTGTTGCACTACTTGAAAAAGGCTTAGATCTGCCTTTAGAGGCTTTGCGGCCTACACCTTTGACTGAACATCCTGAGCTAAGAGCTTTAAATCCGGTGTCTAAAGTGCCTTGTCTGGTGCTGGCTGATGGCACGCCGCTTTATGATTCGCGGGTGATTCTGGAATATCTGGATGAGCTGGTGCCTGAAGTTCCGCTTTTGCTGACAGGTGATGCGCGCTGGCCAGATTTATGTCTTCAGGCTTTGGCAGATGGGATTTTAGAAGCGGGTGTGGCAGTGTTTTATGAATTTAGTTTTAGGCCCAAAGACTATCACTGGCAGCCCTGGCTGGATGCACAATGTGCAAAGTCTTATGCGGGTTTGCAGCAGTTGGAACAAGTAGCTGGAGACTGGGATGAAGAACTGAGTGTGGGCAAGCTGGCGGTGGTCTGTGTGCTGGACTGGCTGCATTTTCGTAAAGCGCTGGATCTGCGTTCTGAAGGCCCGGTTGAGCTAAGTGAACATTTTCCTAAGCTCTGGAACTGGCATCAGCGGATGAGCCTGCGGCCTTCGCTGCAACAGACTCATCCAGCGCTTTAAAAGTCTATTCTTCAGGAATGCGGTAGTTATAAACCGCTCTGGCCCAGACTGTTCGGACAAGCGGACAGGTAGATTGTTCACAGGACTGGTATTGGATCCAGCTAATCAAGCCGTGGCCTTCGGGACTGAGCTTAAGGCTGATTGATTCAACGCTTTTTTGTTTGCTGTCGCTCAGTAAAAGGGGCTCAGCAGCGGGTTGGCCGTTCTCTATTGGCAAGACCCACAGGCTATGAGCCTGATCAGGGAAAAATTCCTGTACCGATTTCCAGGGCTGTTGTTTCCAGATGAATAAGCCACGGCCATTTTTATCCAGCTGCATATCAAAGTCTGAGAGTTGTTCATCACCATTGGCAAAATACACTTTTGTTTGGCCCGGCTGAAAATTTTTAACGGCCTGCATAGAATAGCTGACGAAGGGCTCGTTTTTTCCAGCTTGTGGACGCTTTATATGCCATAGAATGACGCCATTGCCGTTAGCATCAAGGTTGAGGAACATATTTTCTTTTTCTTCACTGGCGTTTATCGCGATGCTGGGCAAACGAGAGCCAGGGAGGTAGTTTGATACTTGAAGAAGCTCATAGCGGATTGGGCGTTGCTGTTCGTTATAAACGGGCCAGTAAACAAGCCCCTGACCGTTTTCAACATGTGTGAACCAATTGTCTCCTTTGTCAGCCAGTTGCTCAGGAGCGCCAACAGATGCAAAACGTTCCAGGCGCTGCAGCCAGAGAGCTGTTTTGGATAGGCTTGAGTCTTCACGCTTGATTGCAAAGCCGCTGCCTTCAGCGTCAAGCTGGAAGTCTGCAACTGAAAGTTCAGCCGGGAGGGTGTGAGTGTCGCCAGAAACCAGATGATAGTTGCGTAAGCGGTGAGCTTTGGCAGGTTGGGAAGCGGGCGATGACTGAGGAGGGGCATTTTCTGGTGGTACAGCCTGTGTGAGCAGCCAGCCATTGCCAGCGCTGTCTTTGTGCAGTTTGAGCAGAATCATATTGCTTAAGATAATCGGTTCAGGCTGAGGCTGATAATTGACGACATTAAAGACATAGACATCTTTTTGTGAAGAAAGCAGATTGTTGCGAGGGCCACCCAACTGCTGGCGAAAGACCTGACCATTGCCCTGAGCATCCAGAGACCAGGTCAGGCGCTCAGTCGGAAAATTACCCAGATCAATGGGGGTGATGGGTTTGAAATTTGCTAAGCGCTGACCACTTGGATTGCCTAAAGCCCAAATGACCACTCCATTGCCTTTGGCATCCAGTTGATTGAGGAGGAAATTTAAGCCCAGACCTTGACCAGTGGCCAACTGTTGATTGCTGCGAGGAAAATCATTTGGTGGGGTACTGATGAGAGTTGTTTGAGAGCTGGGTTGAGTATCGGGAGAAGATGAGTTGATGATGCTGCCTGCTGGAGACTGAGGAGGCTGACAGGATAATGTTAGACAAAGTGGAATGAGATAAAGCAGAGAAAAGCGTTTGCGCATGCTACAACCTTTAGACTTTAGCTAAAGCAGCTAGAATCAGATGATTTGTAAGTGTTATAAAGCCTGAACGTGATGATGTCAATTCCTGATGCGGCTAAAAATCTCCATTAGAGGGCTATCTGGACTGCTCAATCCTGTTTTAAGGAATACGGAAGTCGTAAACTGCGCGGGACCAGACGGTTTGGTCCAGTGAGCAGCCGACCTGTTCACAGCGCTGATTAAACTGAATCCAGGCAATCAGGCCATGGCCTTCGGGACTTAACTTGATGTTTAAGGCGTCCACACTGGCCTGCTGACTATCACTGATGGTTAAGGCTTGATCGCTTGGTAGATAGTTTTCCAGCGGGATAGCCAGCAGGCGAATCTCTTTGTTGGGCTCAAACTCGGTATTCATCCGCCGAGGCTGCTGGCGCCAGATCGCCAGGCCGCGTCCCTGACGATCCAGATGTAAGCTGGGCAATAGGGGCTCATCGTCTTGAGTGCTGGGCAGTGCTTTCGATGAGCCCAGCTGATAAGCCTGAACGGCTTGCAGTACATAACGTGTGACCGGTCCATTGTTAGCTGCCGAGTTCTCCTGAACATACCAGGCCAGGGTACCGTTACCATTAGCGTTAAGCTGCGCGGCTTCTAACCGGCGAGTTTCGTTGCTGTTTGCTAACAGGCTGGTCAGGCGCTGACCTGTGCGGTAGTTGGCCAGGCTCAGCATTTCGTAGCTGAGAGCGATGTTTTGATTGTCGCTGTTGATCCAGTAAAGCAGCCCATTCCCGTTTTGCTCGTGTAAACGCCAATGCGTGGCGTTAGCCGCTAACTGCTCTGGTTCAGCTGCTGGAGCAAATTGTTCCAGACGCTGAATCCAGAGGCTTTCCTTACCAGCTGCAGCCTCTGCTTTCCAGACCGCCAGGCCATTGCCTTGAGGATCCAGCACAAAGCGCTCGCCGCGCAGGCCAGCGGGTAGAGATTTGACTTGATGGCTTAAAAGTTGATGGTTCTGAAGGCGGTAGGCTTGGTATTTGGAGGCTGGGACAGGGGTACGAATTGAAGTCCCTTCTGGTGGCGTGCTGACGGTGAGCAGCCAGCCATTGCCGGTTTCGTCTGTGAACTTGCCGACCAGGGCTGAGTTTGCCCAGATGAGCGGGTTCGCTTGAGGCAGATGCTGATTGACCTGATAAACATGGATTTCTTGCTTCGCGTATTCAAGCCCTGTTGTTGCGCCTGAAAGCTGATAAAAAGCCGTGCCGTTGCCCTGACTGTCCAGCTCCCAGGTCAGATGTTCAGTCGGAAAGCTGCCGCGTGGAATGGGAGTTGTGGGCTTAAAGCCTGCAAAACGCTGGCCCATGGGGTCGCCTAATGACCACAGCAAGACACCGTTACCTTGATCATCCAGGTGATTCAGGGCAAATCCCCAACCCAGGCGATCGCCACTGGCTAGGCGCTGATTGCCGCGCGGGACAGAAGCGGGTACAGCGTTTGAAGTGGGTTCAGAAGATGCTGAGGGATCTGGCGTTGGTTCGCTTGGGTTATTGGGAGTAGGGGTGCTGGTTGGGCTTGCGCTGGGTCGGGGTTCAAGCGGAGCTAAATAAGTGCCTGATTGGCCACAGGCGCTGAGGCTCATTGCGAATAAAACAGGTAAAACTCGACGCATCATCTCATTCTCCAATCCAGCTTCAGAATCAACCGTGATTTATTAAAAGACGGCACGGGCCTAAAAAGGGTTCCTTTTTGAGACGGCTGCTGTCTGTTTCGTAACCTCTGGGCAGGCTTTTGAGCCTGTGCTTTGCTAGATATGACGAGATTTTAGAGGTGTAAGATGACAATCCAGATGCTTGACGCTTTGACTGCCCAATTGAGCTCAGATAACTTAAAACAGCGCTGTGAAGCCGCTGATGAACTCGGTGAATTAAAGCTTCCAGAAAGTGTTCCGGCTTTGATCCAGGCTTTGCAGGATGATTCGCCTAAGCTGCGTAAAAAGGCGGTTGAAGCCCTGGGTGAAATTGGCTCAGCCGAAGCGATTCCGGTTTTATTGAAGCACTTACAAGACCCTGAGCAGGTGGTGCGTAAAAAAGCCGCTGAAGCCCTAGGCTTGATTGGCAGTCCAGTTGCTGTTGAGGGTCTGTTAGCGGCTTTAGTGGAACCAGATGCCGTGGTCAGGCGCAAAGCAGCCGAGGCTTTAGGTCGGATTGGTGATGTAGCTGCGCGTGAAGGCTTAAAATTGGCCATGCAGGACGCTGATAAAGATGTGGCGCTTAAAGCTGTAGCAGCTTTAGGCCAGATCAGCGTTAGAAACGAACTGACTTAGCGTATAAGACTATCTTTTTGACTTATACAGCGCAGCATCAATGGTGGACCACAAATGCCCAACCCAGCCCAGCAAAAAGAACCAGAGAATCCCCGCCACACAAAAGTGAATCAGAGCAGCGAAGACACGGCCTTGGACGAGCTGACCTAGTCCGGGAACAAAAAAACTGCAGAGTGCGGCAATGACGTTTCCTGTGCTTCCTTGCTGTGCCATGTTGGGACTCCTTGTCGATACTTGTAGAGATCTGCTGCTGATTTTGAAGGCTGCGGCCCTGACAAGTCAACGATCTGTCAGGGCCGAAGATTTAGACTAAGTTGCTAATTTAGCCTTTAAAGGCTTCAAGCTGGGTCCGCAGGCGATCCATGGCGTCTTTGTAAGCCTGAGTATGGCTGAATTTACGGCCATTGGCGTCATAGGTGCGGCTCTGGCCATTCACCTGAACCGTGTATTCAAGTACGGTCCGGCACTCTGCTGTCTGAGGAGCGTCAGAGGGCACGGGTGTTGAAGCTGCAAATTTAGTGGCTAAGTCAATTTCTTCAAGCAGGGTGTCGAGTTTTTGCAAGTCATCTGCACTTAGCTTTTTCTCGACCATCTGCTGAGGGGTTGAGCCGTCAAAAGGATTATATTCGCCGGGATAATAGCGGAAAGTTCCGTCAGTACGGACCTCGTAAAGGGTCTGCTCAGGGCTTTGACATTCCGGTTTGGCGACTGAGAGCAGCGGCAGGTCGTAGTTGTTACCAGGGATCGGGCTGACGCTAGGTGATGGAGTCGGTGAGCTGCTGGGGCTTACAGTCGGACTCGGAGAGGGCCCTGGTGTGCCGGGGGCACCGCAGGCTGACAGCGCAAGCGTGGCTGTCAGAATCAGGCCGAGGGAATAGGGAAGTTTCATGGTTTGGACCTCTCTAGTTGACTATTTGTTTACAAATGAAGTTTACTCTAGGGATTCTAGGTCGAATATACCCCTGGGGGCAAGGTTAAATGCATTTAAATAGCGCAAAAATAGAAACGGACTATAGCCGTATAAAAATAGCTCTAAGGCTGGTGACGATTGGTTTTGACAACTATAAAGCTATGTAAAACCACGAGTTGTTAAAGCCCAAGTTGAGGGATTCAAAAGAGCTGAGCTTTAAGCTTGAACGAAGCACTTCTTTTGCCTAGCCTGCCTTGAAAAAGCATTTTGCTGCTATTATGCTATACCGAGAAATATTCACCGATTAGTAAAGAACTATGAATTCCACTCAAGCATTAGAAGTCTCTGAAACCGTTTCGCCACCCCCAACAAAGCCTCTCGGGCCGATCTGGCGCTGGTTCGGCATGAACGAGCAGCAACGCGGTTTTTTTCTCAATTCCCTTTATCTGGCGATGGTTATTCGTGTTGTGTTGTTGATTCTGGCTTATTATGCCGGGCGCACGGTCTTTAAAAACACGGAGCCGCTTTGGCCGATGATGTACCAGGTGCTGTCGCGCTGGGACACGATTAACTACTATTCAATTGCCAGCGAAGGATACGTCAATTTTGGCGATAATCAGAAGCTGATTGTTTTTTTTCCGGTTTTGCCCTGGCTTTTGCGCAGCTTTGGCTATCTTGCCGGTAACCCGCTTGCACCAGGCCTGATTCTCAGCTTTTTTTCGTCTGTGATTGCCGGTTATTATCTGCAGTGTCTGACTTTACTCGATCACGATGAAGAAACCGCTCACTGGGCGCTTAAATACTTCTTTTTGTTTCCAACGGCTTACTTTCTCTGCGTGCCTTACAACGAAGCGCTGTTTTTAGCCCTGACATTAGGTTCCTGGTATAGCGCCCGTCAAGGACGCTGGGGGATTGCGGGTATAGCCGGTCTGTTAAGCTGTCTGACCCGGATTCAGGGGCTCGTGCTGTTTCCTGCTTTATTGCTGGAAGCCTGGCTGCAGCGCCGTGAACGCCCCTGGCAAAAGATGTTAGGCGTTTTGCTGGTGCCGATTGGCTTTTTAATCTATTTAGGCCTTAACTGGTATATCCATAAAGATCCCTTTGCCTTTACCGATATGCAGCAGAAATATTGGGGCAATCATATGGTTCCGCCCTGGGAGCCCGTGATTAATGGCTTTAAGTATCTGCTCGGTTATGCTGGCCCGACCACTGAGCAGGGCACAAATGTGGATATTGCGCGTTTAGTGGCCTTTTTTGCCACCACCATTACCCTCTTATTAGGCATTCGCCGGATTCGCCTGAGTTATCAGCTTTATGCCTGGGCCCAGTTTATGATGGTGATGCTGTCATCCTGGCTAATGAGCCTGCCGCGTTATGTGATTTGCCTGTTCCCGATGTTTATCATTTACGCGACGCTGAGCCGCAATCCGGAGTTTCATTTCCGTCTGAGCACGGTGTTTAGTCTGTTTTTAGGCGGCTTAGGATTTTTGTTCGCCGCCGGATATTGGGCGTTTTAGGGGTAGGTAGTAGATGGTAGGGGGTAGATGCAGGTAAATGCCGATTCTGACTTTTCTTTACCCTACCTACTCCCTACCACCTACTAAATCCTAGAGTGGCTTTAGCGACTGCAGCACTTTTTTGGCTTCTGGCAGCTTCATCTGATCTAGGCCCTCACCGCCGCTGATAATTGAATAATACAGTGGGCCTTTGCCGACCCAGTCTGAATAAAAATAAGGCTCTTCAATTTTTAGATTGCCATCGACTAAAAAGAGATTGATTGTGATTTTGCCGTAAACCGGATTCCAGACGCTTTCAATTTTATCGCCGCTGGGGCCACCAAAGCCGCCTGTGGCACCGCGTACGGTAAAGTTGCCCGTGTCCGGGCAGACATAGTCAATTTCATAACCAGGGCCACTACCAGGGCCTGGTGTATCCTGGGTGGCCAGTACCCGCATCAGGCTACAGTCCTTAGGTAAATAACCAGGTACAGCAATCGGGACTTGCAGCGCTTTTAAGAGTCGAAGATGGGGTGCCTGCAGTTTATGAGCCGGCGCGCTGGCGGCCTGAGCGGCTGAAACGCCGATCCCGATTAATAAAGCGCCCAGCAGCAGTTGGCGGAATATTTTCATATTTGACCTCTTGATCCAATCAATTTAGACGTGTTTAGCTTTGACTCGCAGAGAAAGATAATTGTTCGATCTCGTTTAACCTTGCTCAAGACAAAGCCTTGGGCGTTTGGGACTTATTTAAGAGCTGAGGCTGGCTCAGAATAACCGGCAAAGCCTGCTCCAGCCAGGCTAAATCCTGGGGCTGCAGATAACAGACCGGTGAATCCGGCTGAGCGGGTGCGCTGAGCCGGTAAAACTCGCCTTCAAAGGGGGCAGGTGTGGGTTCAGCCTGCCACTTCAGCTGAGTAAAAGTATCTGTTTCAAAAATACGGATATCATGGCGTTGAGCTGGTTTGCGCTGGCGCAGCTGTTCGTCCCAGTCTTCTGCATAAGCAGCCCGACAACTGAGCTGTTGGCCGTCAAAGCTTAAGATCAGATCGCTGAGCCAGGGCTGGGCCATCAGGCGGCGGCCCCTGAAGATGCCCACAAGTAGCAGCATAGAGAGGCTTGGCGCGATAAGTAACAGACCCCAGACCAGCGGCGGAATGCCTTTGTTTTGCAGCAGCCACAGCCCCCAGAGTGACAGGCCGGCTGGGGCCAAAGACCAGATAAAAGCTGTTTGAGCTCGTTTAGCGCGTTTAAGTGCTTTTAGCAGTCGCGGCTGGCGCGTCTGGCGGGCTAAGGGGATTACGACTTCAAATTGATCTGTTTTAGGCTGAATTTTAAGGCGCGGTGGGGGTTCTGGCAGGTTGAGCTGCTGCAGGTATAGACCCCAGGGATTGCCAGCCAAATGCGAATACGCGCTGCTGCTGTTCTGGTAGTGGGCTTCTTGCGTCGCCAGCGTCTGTTTACGACTTAACTGGACTTCGGGGCTGGCTAAATGATCGCGCTTCTGTAAATCGCGAAAGACAGACTCTTGCTGCCTTAGAGCTTGTAAAGCCCGTTCTGCAGAGGGACTGCGCTGATCCGGGCGCACTTCAATCAAACTGCTTAGCCAGCGGCTTAAAGCATCCGAAATTCCCAGACCGGATAGCTCCACTTTTTGACCTGACCAGGGGAGTTCAGCCGGGTGACGGCCTGTAATGACCTGCAATAAACACATCCCTAAGGCATACAGATCAGATTGGGGGCTGGCCTGGCCTAATAATTGCTCAGGTGCACAATAGCCAAAGCTGCCGATTACCGTTGAGCCCCCGCTGCCCTGAGCTCGAAACCATTGCTGGACGCCGCCAAAGTTAAGCAGATAAAGCTGTTGCTCATGCCAAAGCAGATGAGCCGGGGTTAGATCGCGATGGACCAGACCCAGTTGATGCAGGCGCTGCAGGGTTTCAAGCCCCTGACGTGCCAGCTGCCAGACTTCAGCTTCGCTGGCGCGCCAGCCTTGATCTAAACGCTGCTGCAGGGTGACCCCTGGTAAGTCTTCCAGAATCAGATAATGTTCATGTTCAGCCTGAAGATGCTCTAAGAGGCGAGGAGTCGGCAAGTCAGGCTGAGTTTGAAGGGTTTCAAGCTCGCGTTCAAACAGCTCAAGTTGTTTAATTGAGTTGAGTTGGGCAATTTGGAGACGTTTAATCAGGACCGACGTTTGCTTTAGCAAATCTTGCCCTTGCCAGGTGCTCACCCCCCCTTCAATCTGCAGACATTGTCTGAGTTCATAGCGCTGGTTTAATGGGGCAGTAAAGGGTTCTGGCTGAGTCATCGTCTGGCTGCGGTCTGAAGGTTTAAGCGTCTGAGTCTGCTTAAGGGCAGGGCTTGGCGGCATTTTTTCGCGAGAATAGAGATTGGGCAAAGCAGACAGCGCTTCGCGAGCGGTCTGAAAACGCAATTCAGGATCAGGATGAACCAGAATTTCAAGCCAGTTGGCAAAGGCAATGCTGCAGCGTAAATACGGACGAAAGTCAATCTGGCCATGGGTCTGGGTCAGATTATTCGGGCTATGGCCAAAGAGTTCAATCAGGGTGGCGCCCAGGGCATAGAGATCGGACTGAGGGCCCGGGCGACCGGCATATTGCTCAGGCGGCATATAGCCAGGTGTACCCGAGACGCTGACGGGCCCTAGACCCTGAACGGCTGCACCAAAGTCGATTAAATACACCAGCTCGTTGTTATCGATCATTAAATTAGAGGGCTTAATATCGCGATGTAAAATCGGTGGCTGAAAATGCTGCAAACTGGTCAGAATGCCCAGTACTTGAGCGGCAATATTGGCGATTTCAGCTTCAGTGGGCTGCCAGAGCGCCAGACGGGCTTTGAGGTTTTCGCCGGGCAGCGCACTTTGAACTAAGACGTAGGTGCCTTCTGATTCATGCCAGGCGACTAAACGCGGGATGCGAGGGTGCTCAAGACGCGTCAGCATCTGGGCTTCACGTTCAAAAGCCTGAAGTTGTTCCCAGTCTGTTAAACCCGCAAACTGAAGCTGCTTCAGGATGACTTCTGTCAGTCCATCATGGCCACGATAAATTCCACCAGAGGGTCCTTCGGCCAGGACGCTGTCGATCTGATAGCCAAGAATCCGTTTACCGGGCGACCAGATGCTGGGCATCAGGCTTCGCTCAAGGCTGGGGCTTCAGCCCGAAATTTCTGCATCAGCTGCTCGGCTTGCTGCCAGTTAATCTCGTCTACAGAGCTGACGCCTTTACAGAGCTGATTCAGCAAAGCGGTTTGGAGTTCTCCGTGACGGACGGCAACTGAGTAGGGCACGCGATGAAAACTGACCAGTGAATATTTGGGAATAAACAGCTCGGGGTATTGATTTTCAAGCCGCAGGCTGACTTGTTTGCGGACTAAAAAGCTAGGGTCAGCGACTTGGTCGCGCATCTCAATAAAGTTTTCAAGCGCTAAGGCTGCAATGGCGTCAGCATCTGGTTTACGAGCCTGATAAAACTGCTTAAAAACACTTGCCCAGTCCGGCTGGCCAGCTTGGTTTTTTAACTCACGCATTAAAAGCGTGCAGTCTTCAAAAGCAGCATTCATGCCCTGGCCAAAAAAGGGCACAATGGCATGGGCGGCATCGCCAATCAGCAACAGTTGAGCTTGTGTAGTCAGGCCATGCCAGGGTGCAGCATGAATAGTGGCTAAGGCGCCTGTGGGATTCTGGCTAAATTCAGTTAACAAATCTGGCATGAGCGGAATCACGTCAGGAAAATGACTTTCAAAGAATGCCTGAACGGACTCTGAGCTCGTTAGCTGATCAAAACCGGGACTGTTGGTTTGATTGTTTTGATCGCCTTCAAAAGCTAAAAACAAGGTGCAGGTAAAGGTTTTATCTGGATTGGGCAGGGCAATCAGCATAAAGCTGCGGCGGGGCCAGATATGTAAAGCACCTGGATCCATCTGAAAATCGCCGTCAGGGCCAGGTGGAATCGTCAGTTCTTTATAGCCATGGGCCAGATAGTCCTGATGATAATTGACGCGCACGCGCTGAACCAGGGAGCGTCTTAACGCTGAGCCTGCGCCATCCGCGCCAATCACAGGCTGAGTATTAATCGCATACTGTTCCTGGCTATCTTGATCTTCAAAAAAGGTCTGGCCGGTTTCAAAATCCATGCCCGTACAGCGTTGATTAAAGCGGATTTTAACCCCCGCAGTTTGAGCTGCGTCCATTAAAACTTCATTTAAGTAAGCGCGAGATATCGAGTTGATATGCTCATGGGCCTGACCATAAGGGGCAAAGGTCAGCTTGCCAGACACATCATGCATCATGCGGCCGCGCATCGGCAGGGCTTGTTTAAGCACTTGTTCTTTTAAGCCGACTTCTTCAAGAGCGTATAAACCTCTGGCAGACAAAGCCAGATTAATTGAACGCCCAGCGGGCTGGGGCACCACGCGCATATCAGGACGGCGTTCATAGAGTTCAGTGCTGTGGCCTTCACGCGCCAGATACAAAGCCATTAAAGTTCCGGCAAGTCCTGATCCAACAACCGTAACGCTCATTGATTAAGTCCTTTTTTAAGGGCTTCAAGCCCTTCATAAACGTCCATAAACGAGTTATAGAGAGGCACTGGCGCCAATCTCAGAATATCGGGCTCGCGCCAGTCACAGATTACGTCTTGTTCCATTAAAGCCTTATGAATCGACTTATCTGCATCTGCCACTCTCAGTGAGATCTGACAGCCGCGCTGGCTGGGATCTTTGGGGGTAATCTGACGAATTTGCGGGCTGTCGATTTGCTCAAGTAAATATTCCAGATAACCCGTTAACAAACGACTTTTGGCGCGTAGCTGTTCCATGCCGACTTCATCAAAAATGTTCATTGAAGCGCGCAGGGCGGCTAAGGGCAAAATGGCCGGATTACTCAGCTGCCAGCCTTCGGCACCTTGAGCGGGACGAAAATCGTCGGGCATCTGAAACCGGCTTTGCTGATCATGGCCCCACCAGCCCGCAAATCGAGGACGAGTGGTTTCGCTATGGCGCTCATGGACAAAGCAGCCGCTGAGATTGCCAGGGCCACCGTTGAGGTATTTATAGCTGCACCAGGCCGCAAAATCAACTTCCCACTCATGGAGTTTGAGCACCACATTGCCAGCGGCATGGGCCAAATCAATCCCGACTAAACAGCCTTTGTCGTGGGCCGCACGGGTAATGGCGCGTAAATCCAGCAGATGGCCGCTAAAATAATTGACCCCGCCCAGCATAACCAGGGCAATGTCTTCACCGTGGGTTTCAATCGCTTCTAAAATCCGCTCGGTGCTGACGCCTTCTTCACCCTCAGCGGGTTCAACCACAATCAGGTCATGCTCAGGATCAAATTTATGAAAGCGCAGCTGGGACTCTACAGCATAGCGATCAGACGGAAAGGCGTTGCCTTCAACCAGAATTTTGCAGCGATCCAGGGTGGGCTGATAAAAACTGACCATCATCAAATGTAGATTGACCGTCAGGCTGTTCATGACCACTACTTCCACTGGCTTTGCGCCAACCAGTTTGGCCATGGAGTCAGTGAGCAGCTCGTGGTAATACTTCCAGGGATTGGTTGACTCAAAATGGGCCCGGACGGCCAGGGTTTGCCAGGCATCAAGCTCGGCATTGACGTATTCGCGGGCCTGATGTGGCTGCAGACCTAATGACTGGCCACAGAGATAAATCGATTCACTGCGCGCTTTGCCTGGCGGCAGATAAAAGCGGGAGCGGTATTCCCGCAGGGGATCGTTGCTGTCCATCAGCTGTGCAAATTCACGACTGGCGCGGTAGCGCATGGGCCTGCTCCTTGGTTTAGCTGTGCGGCAGCTACATTGTACCGCAGAGGGGGCAAGAGAGCCCGGGGGAGGGGTGAGTGAAAACGATGTTTTCGGTTTGTCGGCACGCGGGGCGTGGCCGGTTTAGGGACGGGCAAGCCCGTCTGTTGAGAAGGTTGTTTAAGCTAAACCTCTCAACAGCACGCCAGTGCACAAACGGCGCTTCCAGCGCCTCTCAACCTTACTCTAGGGCCCAGCCTAAGTGTAACTCACCTGTTTCTTCATCACGGTCAACTTCAAAGACCAGATTCTGATGGGCAAACATCAAGGTCAGGTTTTGATCTTTGTCGAGCTGAAAGCCTGTCAGAGGCTGACGGAGAAAGGTCTGCAGAGTATCGTGCTCTTCGACTGCAAAATTGCTAATCAGGGTCTGGTGCTCAATGCCCTCAGTGTTCATCATGTTAATGCTGAAGTTCAGAGCCAGTTTTTCGTTGTTCGGGCCGTAGAGCTTGTAGTGAATGCCTAAAAAGGCTTCGCTGTCTTTTTGATCAAGATGGCGCATCCGAATGCTAAATTTATCGGTAAAGAGCTGAGGGTTAGGACTGTTCTCCAAGCGAAAGCCTGTGGCAATTTTGCCAATCAGAGGATTGAGAAGATCTCGCTGGAGCTGAGTGAGACGATTTGTAGTGGCCAAGCGCGGAATCAGGGTCCTTTCGCAGAATGTGAATCATTATACAAGTGGTGGGCGAGCCCAGCAAAGCTGGCGTTTTGGGGCGGCTGGTGAGTGGGGGGAATAGGCAGATGCCATTCAGCCATTACATGCCGATACCGTGAATTTATCTTAATTGTCTTGAACCCACCACCGGCGCCGTAGGCGCCTCGCCGCCTAATGTCCTTTTCCGGGTAA
Source organism: Candidatus Sericytochromatia bacterium (assembly GCA_913773825.1). Lineage (GTDB taxonomy): Bacteria > Cyanobacteriota > Sericytochromatia > UBA7694 > UBA7694 > CAJYHH01. The sequence continues at coordinate 13,818 of CAJYHH010000347.1, forward strand.
AAACGCGACAATAATTTCCATGGCGATTAAGATGATCACGACAATTTCTAAAAACGTGGAGCGGCGATCAGAGATCTCGCTGTTGAGGGTTTCATAAATCTGTCTGGCGCTGGCGAGTTTGCCGTCTACACGGCCTTGCCATTCTTGCAGATGTAACAAGACTGAAATCTGCTGGTAAATACGCGCTACGTAGAGATCGCCAATAATTTTGAGGCTGTTTTCGATCCGGTCCGTCAGCTCCGCGACATCAATCAGCAGGGTCAGCAGTTTTTGAGTGGTGCGCTCATAGGGATTACCAAAAATCGGGAAGCGAAAGCGCGTAATCCAGCCCATCAGCGGGGATTTAGGCAACTCTTGCATTTCATCATAGATTTCGGCAAGCTGTTGATCGAGTAACTGATCATAAGAACGCAGCTCAAGCAATTCTGAGTTGGCAAATTCTAAAATATCTACATGCTCGCTGGAGCCTTCGGGGTCGTAAATAAACGAGCTGTTCCAGGCCATCACCACTAAATCATCTTCAAAGTAGCTAATCCGCTTTTCGAGCACGTGATTTTGCTCCCAGCGCGACAGCGGCTTGCTTTCGCCGCGCACAATGCTGA
>CAJYHH010000348.1 GCA_913773825.1 Candidatus Sericytochromatia bacterium
GGACAGCTCTTGCAGCCTGCTTTGATGCATTATGCCAAACAGGCGCCAGGCATTTTGGCCTGGTCGCGTGGTCGGGCCTACATCAATCAGCTGGATCATGCAAATAATTGGCTTGCTCGTCTTGTGCCGGCCTGGGGAAATGGGCTGTTGCAGAACGAAACAAGCTGGCTGCTCAATGGTCTATTGGGCCCTTCACGCTATAGCACCCGAATCGTCGCGGAGCAGCCCTTTTACTGGTTCTACCCTGATGAAGGAAGGGTCAAAACCCGTCAAAACGTTTTAAAAGATGTTTTAGCGGCCCTTGAATGCCAGCAGCCTGTTTTAGTCGGACTTAAGCAAAATCGCCAGAATCAACAGCAGGGGTATGTTTATCACCAGTATCTGCTGCTGGAACGGGACGGTTTTCGGATTTGGGCTTTTAATCCCTGGGGTCGTTATGAATATTTAGCCTGGGAAAATTTTTGCCAGGCTCTAAGTACAGCATCGGTTCCGCTGAAGTAAAGATGTTTGCTTTTGCTGCAGTCCTTTTTGGTTTTAAGGCTTGGATGAGATAAATTTGATACTTAAAGCAGATTATTGGGTATAAAGGGCAAAGAAGCCTTTGAGTCAGTTTTGAGTCATTTCAAGGAGAACACTGTTTTATGAGTTTTCAGGTTAACCAGCCCCGTCAAACCGGCAATTTGCCCCCAGTCTTTCAGCCAGCAGGGACACAGCCTGCGCCTGAAGCACTCTTTAATCCAGCTAATCCCTTTGGCGTGCCCGCTGCATCCAGTGAATCCGTAGCGACATCCGAATCAGTTGCTCAAATTAACAGCACGCAGGGTGAAAGTCTGGCGGTTGTCAATCTGTTTGGAGGTCCGTCCTTTCCTACAGCCACGGACTTGTCTCAACCAGACGTGACTCAAGGTCTGATGATCTTTGATGATTTGGTCAGGCGGCGGGGGCAAGGTGTTGATGGTGGCACTCGTCAGCCGCTTGACTATAGCCTCGCCAAGATGACTGAGTCTCCAAGTCCACTAGAGGTTAATCAGCTTGATCAGACACTGCAGGAACTCGCTCAGCGCCTGCAAGGCCTGGGTATTAAAGAGGCCGGGCCGCTGACAGCAGACGAACTTGCTCGTTTTAACGGTACGCTAAAAACCTTTGGTCTCAAAACAGACGGCATTAATCTCTATAATTTGTCCGTACGTGCATCAGATCCAGCGACCAGTCAGCGTCGCCCTATTCAGGTCACCCGCACTCAGATTGACACGCTGCGGGCGGCTTGTGCTGCTGTCAGATCCCAGTTTGAAAAGGATAGCAGCCCTTTTATGCGTTCTAAGCTTCGTTCCATTGAGCCGTCTGTGTCGGATATGTCGCCGGTTGCGCTACGCTTTGGGGTACCAGAGAAGCCAAGCCAGCTTACGGATAGTGCATCTATTCGCCTAAGAACAATTTTGTTACAGCGCAATGAGTTTGAAGGCTTGCTGAATCAGGGACTGTCTTTTATCGATGAGTCAGCGGCGCTGATTCAGGGGCTAAGTCCCCAAATCGCCCAGACCAATCAGGCTCTTGCTCTTGCCGCTAGCGAAACAGGCCGGATTAGCACCCAACTTGCCAATGAACGTCAGACGATGATTAGCCTGCAGCAGGTTGGTGAGCGTTTATTAGGCCAAGCTTCGATTCAGGTCAGTACCGCTGATTTACCTGCCCTGAATCGTGAATTGGCTGGCGTGAAACTTGAAATTCAGCAAGGTGAAAATGGCCTGCCGCGCTTTTTACAAAATGGCCAGACGATTAGTGAAGCTGATTTTCGCCTGGCCCTGCACAGCAGCATTCAGGCCCAGGCGACAACCGTCGGCCAGCTCAATGCTGAACTGGGTCATCAGGCTCAGAAAGTGGAAGCGCTCTCTGCACATGCCAATAATCTCAGTCAGCAGATGCAGCATGCGATCTCGCTGTCTAAACTGGGTCTTGAATCTTTTGCTGGGAATAAACCGCGTATGCGGGACGCTTTGATGAATTTAGAAGCTCTGCGGGCTGACCCGGCGCAGTGGGCACAACTCAGCCCTCAGGAACAGCAGCAGGCCACAGAGATGATTTCGTTTTTATCTCAAGGTTTGCAAAAGGCAGAGCAGGCTGAAGGGTTGATTAAGCCTTTGGTTGAGCAGGGATTAAAGGATCTGCAGGCAGTGGCTGAAGGGAATCAAAAAATCGAGGGCCTGCTCAAACAGGTTCAAAAGCAGCGTAAAGAAATTGAAGCTTTGCTGGCTGCTGTACAGCAGGGGCTTGATCAAATGGCTAAACAACTTGATCCGACTCCCATTCAAAGTACAGAAGCTCAGCCCTTGCTAAATAAAGCGGATGAGCTGGAGGCGACCCTTAATCTTGCGCCTCAGCCTGATGGTGCTGCATTACGCAAGTTGTCAGAATCCTGGCTAAATGAGTTGGAAAGCAACTTCCGTGAGTTTTCACAGCTGCACCGCACACAATCTACAGACCGCGAAAACCAGCGTCAGTCTTTTGATCGCAGCATCAGAGCTTTACGTGAACAGCTGACTTATCACGAACAGCAACTTGATAGTATGGCTGAACGCAGTCATGCTCAGGTGCGTCAGGCGCTGCTGGATTCTGTTGTTGCCTTTAAAGGGCTGGCAAAGCCCTAGGCTGCTGTGGAGAAGACAGCTGTGGGCTATGAAGAAGATAGGCTAGAGAGACTCACAGCCTTCACAGCCTACGGCCTCCTTTATTTTTTAATTGGCTTTCCGTTAAATCAGGTAAGATAGAGACGGTCTGCATCCATATGCTGATGCGGATCAGTCTGTCCGATTTTGTTTAAACTGCTTTGAGGTCAGCATGAATTTTAATCAGATTAATCTTGGGGTTCAGTCAGTTGCAGCCATGCCTTATGTCCAGGCACCGCTGCGTCCCACCAGTAATTCAGGCCCTCGTCCTGGTACGACAAATAACGATGATCTCAATAAATTGCTGAGTGAGTTGGGCAAAGTGCTGGATCAGGCAACTGAAGCTCAGGATCCTGAGCAGGTGAAAGCCTTGCTGAACGTTTTAGCCGCTAACCCTGCCGCTCGCACAACAGGGGCCGGTGTCTTGCCGCCTACGCTGGTTGAACTGCTGGCTGGTGTAACAGAATCAGCTGAAGGCACGGGTCAGGCAGAGGCTTTTCGAGACTTGCTGCGTGAATATGTTGCGGTACGCTGGGCCCTGAGTGAACTGGATGCCCTGGGTCGAATTAACGCTGAAAACGCCGCCAAGGCAGAGTATCACCTGCGTCAGGTTGAACAGGCCCGTGCGTTTTTAGAACAGCTTGAAGTCGCTGTAGCGCGCCGCCTCGACAAAATGGTCTCTCAGACAACGTATATGAACTGGCGGATGCTTTATCGCAATGAGCTTGAAACTAAGCCAGATCCAAAAGATGAGGCGGTTTATACCACTCGCAGCTTACCTGAGGGTGTAGACGCTGTTGGGATTGTGGCCCTGTTGCTAGAAGACGCCCCACGTCCTGATCTCGACCATGTCAGCCAGCTATTACAAGCTCTGAGCAATCAGGCCCAAGCTCAGGAGATTCCTGATGCTGCGCCTTATGATCCTTACCACTGATGGTTATCCGGATTAACGAGTTTCGGGCCAAAGCTGACAAGGCTGAGGCCCTTAAAGCTTTTCTGACTGGGATTATCCCAATGATGTTAGAAATTGAGGGCTGTCAGTCTTCTCAACTGCTTGAGAGCCATCATGATTCTTTACGCTTTGTTGTGCTTGAAACCTGGGATAGCATTCAGGCTCATAAGGCGTCAGTTGCTGCGATCCCGCCAGACGCCTTTGCTGAGGTCACGCCTTTGCTGGATGGTATGCCCAAAGGGGAGTATTTTAAAAACTGATGCGTTCTACTCTAAGTTCGATGTTTGAATGGCTGACGAGAGAATTGCTGCGGCTATTTGTAATCGTGTGGCAGATTTTCTGGTCGTTTTTAGCTTTTTTGTTTTTTCTTCTGATGTTTATGGACGGGGGCAGGAGCGATCACTCGTTTGTCCCTTTTCTATTCTTTATGATCTGTTCGATCGGGATCGCTATGCTTCCAGTCATGAAGCGCTGGAACTGGAGTTGGAGCTGGAATAAACAGAAGTCTAAGCCAAAGCCTATGTCACAGCCAATCGAACTTGATCCGGCTTTACAGGGTGCAAAATGGAAATTGCTCGAACGTGCTGACGATCCCGAACGTTTGGCGTATTATGTTGGGCTTTACAAGACACGGGTGCTCCATGACTCATCTGCTGTTACAGAGCTTGATACCTGCCGATTTCTGCGCGATGCAATTATTGAGTGTCGTGAGGAGTCAATTGGCGCAAAGAGTCAGATTGTACAATTGATGCGACAGGGCAACGCCCATATTGAGCAACTTGAAGGCAATCACAGAGAGTTAATCGCTCGGATTGAAAGTTACAGCAAAGAGAATGAAGCTGTTCCTGAAAATCTTTTATCTGCCAAAGCCAGACTTGAAGCGAGTCTGGATCAGTTGCGCGCTGATTATTCTGCCTTGGTTCAGGAGCTAAAGCGGCTGAGCGAGCATTTTGATCAGTTTGAGAGCCAGATTGACTTTCTCAACGATACAGAAACCGATCTGGTTTTGCTGCAGCGCATTGATCAGAACCTGGG
>CAJYHH010000349.1 GCA_913773825.1 Candidatus Sericytochromatia bacterium
CCCTAACCAATAAAACCAATGGCCCGGCTGGCATCTCGCTGAGCGATAGCGGCACACTCGCTGCAGCCTTAGGCCTCAGCGCCAGCAATTCCCAGGTTCTGGGCCAAGCTGCACAGGTACGCATTGACGGCGGACCCGTACAGTCCTTTAACAAAAATACGGGCATTACGGCTGCAGGCCTTGATGGCGTTCTGCTTGACCTGCGCGATGCAGATCCGGGTAGTCCCTATACTGTTACGGTCAATGCCGATACAGACGCAGCTGTTGATAAAATTCAAAGCTTTGTTGATCAATACAACTCAACAATTAAACGGATTAATGAGCTGACGTCTTTTAATCGCGAAACCGGACAAAAGGGCATTTTGTTATCTGACTCAACCGTAACAGGCGTGCGGAATCGCCTAAATGAAATTGTCTTTCGCCAAATAGGTGGGCTAAGCGGCGAACGCTCTTACGGCAGCCTCGCTGAAATTGGCCTTAACACAGGGGCAATTGGCTCAAATGCAGGTACAACGGTTGAGCTGCAGCTTGACTCAGGTAAATTACGTGAAGCACTTGAGAAAGACCCCACTCGCGTTGCCCAGCTGCTAGGTGCTGAAAAAACCAGCACGGGCGAAACCGGCATAATGGAAAATCTTAAAACCTATCTGGACGGTCTGAGTAACGCAACCGGTTTATTTGCTAAGCGACAAAACGTACTTGAGGACCAAATCGGCAAACTGGGCGATCGCATTGATTTACTCAACACCCGTCTGGCAAAAAAACAACAATTGCTCGAGAGTCAGTTTACGGCTCTCGAGCGCAATATGTCGCGACTGCAGGCGCAACAAAGTAGTCTATCTGCTCTATTTAAATAGAGCAGACAGACTTTCGCTAGATCCGACTGACAGCTGGCTGGATCTGAACCTGAGGTTTAATCCGGCCAGCATCTGCATACCAGCTCACTTCATCCGCCAACGTGTCGGTCAGAGGACGAAAACTGACCCCTAACTCACGGATCGCTTTATCTGAGCGCACCTGATGTTTGTCCATCATCGTTTGAACGCCTTCACGGCTAATTAAGGGCGCTTTACCCGTTATCCGACCGCCTAGCTCAAATAATCCCGCCATCAGCAGCATCAAACCATTGGGAAAACGTCGTTTAGGTGCTGACACACCAGAAACCTGTTCAAGGGTTTGGTTGATCGTCTGCATGGTCGCAAACTTTCCGCCAATGATATAACGTTCCCCAACTTGTCCCTTCTCTACAGCACTAATCATTCCTAAGGCGACATCGCGCGCATCTACTGTTGAAGTGCCACCATCAAAATAGCCTGGTATCTGG
>CAJYHH010000350.1 GCA_913773825.1 Candidatus Sericytochromatia bacterium
CATGATTGCGCGCAAGATCGTTGATCGCTATATCTCTGGTGAGGTTTTGCGCCCATTTTTGATGCTGATTGTTGGCGTGATGGTGATTATGCTGGCTGTCCGTCTGCCTGAAGATATGAAGCTAATCTTTATTCAAAAAGTGCCAGCGCCCATTGTTCTTCGCCTGATTCTCTATAAACTGCCTGAGTTTGTGGTTTTGGGTTTGCCGGTTGCTTATATGATTGCGACCCTGCTGGGTTTGGCGAGAATGTCCAAAGATTTTGAGATTATTGCGATCCGTGCCACGGGCACTGGCAGCAAGCGGATTATGCGGCCCATTTTGCTGATCTCCATTTTGACAAGTATTGCAGCCTTTTTTCTAAACGAAGAAGTGGTACCCGAAGCCAATCGCCGCAGCCAGCAGGCGACTGAACAAGTCTTAAATCTTCAGGCGCAGTCTGGCCAGCCGCTGCCACCAGGTCAGCAAGCGCCGGGTCAGCCTACGGCTAACCTGGCTTTTAAAGGGGTGGATTCTCGTTTTTACTTTATTCAGGTAGTTCGCAAAAACGAAAAAACCATGGATCGCGTTTTAATCTTTGATAGCGACCCTGAGCATCCTTATCGCATGGTCAGCGCTCAGCGCGGCAAATGGGATGGCACCAAATGGACTTTATTTGACGGTACCGTGCAAGAGTACGACGGTGACGTTGATGCCTTTGTTGAGCAGGAGTACAGCTTTAGCGAATTACAGGTTGATACAAAAATTCGGCTTGAGAACTATCTTTCTGGTGAGATTAACCCCAAGCAGATGGAAATCGATGAGCTGCGTGAGCTGATTGCCGCTACCCGTGCCGGTGGCCAAGAAACCCGCGCTTATGAAATTGAGTATCAGGCCAAATACGCCCGTCCTTTTGCGACTTTCTTTGCGGCGATGATTGCGGCACCGATTGGCTTAAAATTTGCCCGTGGTGGCTATATCGGCTTTGCGATCAGCATTATTCTGACCTTCTTTTACTTTGTCGCTCAGACAATTGGTGAAGGCTTTGGCAACTGGGGCTTGCTGCCGATTATTGTTGCGGCCTGGCTGCCGAATCTGATTTTCGGCTTTTTGGGCACGATTTTTTATATTCAGGTGAAGTAGCGATGTTGCCGCGTCATAGTTCTTTTTTAGGCCGTCTGCTGCTGGCACTGCTGCTATTTTTGCTGCCTTTATTACCGGTTGTGCCCGTTACCGGTCCTTATAGCCGCTTTAATCTGATTGCCCCAGCTCAGGCTGAAG
>CAJYHH010000351.1 GCA_913773825.1 Candidatus Sericytochromatia bacterium
CTTCTAGTTCATCTTCGTCGAGTACACCCTGTGCAACCAGAATATCACCCAGATAAGCCTGAGCCTGACGCTGAACAACCAAAGCGTTTTCAAGCTGTTGGGGTGTAATGCGTTTAGCCTGCAGCAGTAATTCACCCAGGCTGCGGCGACGGCCATCAGCTTTGGCTGAACATTTACCGGCAGCCTGATTGCTGAGCGCCTGCTCAACGGTGCCACGGCTGGTATAGCCTAAATCAATTAAGAGCTGGCCGATTTTTTTAGGGATGTCGTCCTGATTATCATTCTGGATATCAAGGGCGCGAGAAAGCTGCCAGCGACTGACAGCATGAAGAGAGAGCAGAATTTCGCCCAGCTGCAGGCGAGAAATATCGTTTTGTTCAAGGCGCTGTCTCAGGCGCTGTTCGATCAGCTCAACCAAGGCTTCCTGAGTCAACACACCTTGTTTAACTAAAATCTGTCCAAGCAAATCGCCCTGGTCTTTTTGAATGGCGACGGCATCAGCGAGTTGGGCCGGGGTCACGAGTCCTGCGTCCAGCAGCAGTTCACCGATAAAACGGCAAAGTCCGCCCTGAATCTGTTTCATCAGCTGTTCCACTAATCTGACTCCCTCGGTAGTGCTAGCTAACTTGTAGACCCAGTCACGTCCAATCCTGCCCCTTAAACAGACAATATTAACCAAATATTAAACTCAATTAAAACTTATTTTAATTTTAACCAAACAGCCGCAATTAACCACAAAAAATACTCAAGCTAAATTTAATTATCTGAATTTTTTTGAATATTTTGACCAGCTAAAAGTTTTTGGCTTAAAAACCAGCTAAAAGCTAAACGATAACAACTGCGTCATCAGACAAGATTTTCCTGGCGCTTACGCCAAAGCCGGGCAAGCCTGCTAAACTGGAACATTCTAAAAATACAAATAAAGATAACGGCCCTCCATGGATATAGTCATTAAAAATGGCACCGTCATCAATGCCGGTGATAGCTTCAAAGCCGATATCGGCATCCGAAACGGCAAAATCGTCGCTCTTGGTGACGACCTCAGCGGCATGGAGAACATCGACGCCACAGGCAAATATATTTTGCCCGGTCTGATAGAAGTTCATTCTTATCTCGAATCTCCGTTTGGCAACACTCGCTCAATTGATAACTTTTTTCGCGGTTCTCAAGCAGCAGCCTGCGGCGGTGTCACCACGATTATTGACCGCGTTGTGCCTAATTTAGATGAAAGCCTGACTGAAGCGATCGAAAATCGTCGTGAACTGGCTGATGCTCAAGTCGCGATTGATTATAGTCTGCATGTCTGTATGACCCGCGTTGAAGAAAGCCTGCTAGAAGAGATCCCCAGCTTAGTTAATCAGGGCTACCCCAGCTTTGAAGCCTATATGAGCTGCCGCGAAGCCGAATGTGCTTTAAGCGAAAGTGACATGCTGCTGCTGATGCAGGCCTTAGGTGAAACAAACAGCATGCTGCTGCTGCACTGCGGCAGCCAGGCCTTACTTGATCATCTACGCGAGCAATATCCGCTGCCTGAACAAGGTGAAGCGATTCCTCGCTATCCAGATCTTTATCCTCCTGAAGCTGAAGCAACAGGCGTCTTACAGGCCATCAGCCTGGCCCGCCACTTTGAAACGCCGATTTATTTACACAATCTCAGCTCCTGGGACGCGATTCAGATTTTAAGCCAGTATCATCATCTGGTGCCGCGGGTTCACGCGGGCTGCAGCCTGCATCATCTGACTCATACGCGCAATAGCTATCAATTACCCGATGGCCGCAATTACACCTGCACGCCGCCTTTACGCCGTGAGTCTGATACGCAGGCTCTTTGGGCTGGACTTGTCTCAGGCCTGGTGCAGGTTGTGGGCAGCACCCATCGCGCATTTACCCGCGAACAAAAAAAACTGGGTTCTGACTTAGCGTCTATTCCTGAAGGTTTTGCCAATCTGGGTGCTCTGCTGCCGGTGTTGTTTCAAAAAGGCGTGGTGGGCAAACGACTCAGCTTGATTCAGCTAGTTGGTCTGCTTTCAACCTGGCCGGCCCAGATATTTGGGTTAAATAATAAAGGGGCTGTCTCAATTGGCAAAGATGCTGATTTAGTCATTTTTGACCCCATGGAACGCACCCAATTGTCGGCTGCAACGATGCAGACAGAAAGTGATTTTTGCCTCTATGAGGGGCTTGAAGTCCAAGGGCAAGTTGAAATGACTTTATCACGCGGCAAAATTGTCGCCGAAAATGGTCGCTTTGTTGGTGAACAGGGAGCCGGCCAGTTTATTCCCCGTCGACTCTAAAATCTCATACAATAGTAAAAAGCACAGGACTCACGTTACCCCCAAACACCAGATTAGACTTGAGCCAAAACTCAAGGGTGACGTGTGAGCAGAGAAGGAGAAGACATGTCAGCAGATCCGACTATCCCAGCTGACGGCATGGAAGGCCTAGCCGCGACCATTACAGAGGGTTATCAGACCCTTCGTCAGGTAACCTGCCTTGAAGACGTCTACGACATCATGGATTACCTGATGGACGAAGTAAAAGACAAGTACTCAAACATCCGCTGCAAAGTTGACTGTGCGATGTGCTGTAAGGGCCTTCACCCTCCTTATGTAACAGCTGTCGAATGGGAGCTGATTCTCTACTACCTCAACGAATTTCCGCAGATTATCAAAGACGAGATTATGCGTCGAGCCCGTTATTATGCCGTGGAATATCGCGATGCTTTGATTCTGCAGCAGCAGATGATCGAAGGCAAAATTCCACCAGAAGAAATTCGCACCACTTATGTGACCCTGTCTCAGTCGCTTAAAAATGCAAGTTGCCCTTTTTTAGTCATGGACAAATGCGGCATTTATCCTGTGCGTCCAGCTAAATGCCGCGCCATGGGCAATAGCCTGGTTCAGATTAACGATCAGGTCAAAGTCCACACCTGTGCTTGGGAAATCAGCAACTTTGAAGAGTATATGCGCGAACGGCACACCCGCGCTCTGACCATGCCAGTCTGGAATCTGTTCGAAAAAGTAGTTGAAATTATTAACCCCAAAGACAGCATGAAAGCCGTATTGCCCATCTGGCTGATTACCCATATGGGAATCAATGGCCTGGCTGAAGAAATTGATCCCAAACCGAAGATTATGATTTAAGGCAGCGAGGTCTTAGCAAAGCCAGGTGATTTAAAGGCTGCTGACGCAGCCCATTTGCACGCCCCTAGGGCGTGCTCTGTTTTTTTAGCAGTCTGGTGCTAGGGCTCAGCCACACCTAAACCCGACTATCTTGTCGGTATTTCTTCAGGCATGTTAGCCTTTAAGCAAATAGCCAATAAGCGAATGACATCTCGTCATAAGCACCTTAAGGAGGCCTTATGTCAGCACAGCTGGTCAAAGAGCTGATCGAAAGCAAACTCGAGAATTCCCGAGTCTATATCAAAGATTTTACGGGTTCAGGTGATCACCTCGAAGTCAACGTAATCTGGCCAGGCTTTGAAGGTTTGAGCCGGGTCAAACAACACCAGACGGTTTATAGCATTGTGACCCACCTAGTCGGTGACGGCCGTCCAGTCCATGCATTGAGCATGAAGACATGGGCTACTGAGCCTGCCGAACTGGCATCACCTTCAGACGCCTATTACGGCTAGTCCTCACTCGCATTTTTCATTTTTCTTCCTGATTCCAATTCCTGTTCCAATCCCAAGGAGATAAAAAGCTATGTCACGCGACATCATGAATGAAATCGAAACTGAAGTTAAAGGCAATAATGTGCTGCTGTATATGAAAGGCAGCCCTGAGCAGCCCATGTGCGGTTTTTCTTATCGCGTTGTCCAGATTCTCAACGAAATCGGCCAACCCTACGCTTACGTCAATATCCTGGCTGACCAGGAAAAACGCGAAGCCGTTAAACAATTCGGCAGCTGGCCGACTTTCCCCCAGCTCTACGTCAAAGGCGAGCTGGTTGGCGGCTGTGACATCGTGACCGAGCTTCATGAAAACAAAGAACTCGGCCAGATGCTCGAAGAAGCAGCTACTGTTAAATAGTCTAAATAGATCCAAATTGGATTCTTAAGCTAAACTAGAGCTGGTTGACAGCCGATTAGCAACAGGCCGCCAGGTACTCCCTGGCGGCTCTGCCATTTTATTACCAGCATTTTTCTACTCGCTGTTGCAACAGCCCCGACCCCAAAGGAGTCTCTATGTCTGTCTGGCATCTGGCCCTGGTCCCCCTGCTGACTCCCTTGTTTTACGCAACAAGCCCACAGGCCATGACCTGTAATACCTCTGCATTTATTCTCGATCAAGATCCCAAAGGCATTGCCGTACGTTCTGGCCCCAGCCTGAAACACACCATTGTTCGCCAACTGAGCCCTCAAACAGAACCCCCAATGCTGACGATCCGCCAGGGATTTGGCAACTGGATGCGCGTTTCAGATATTCATACCAGTAAAGGCCATTTACTCCTGGCAGGCCAGGGCTGGCTTTATGGCCCGACACTGGCCGTTAGTATTTACGGCTCCAAAGATGAACCGGTTCCGCTTTATCAACATCCAGACACTCGCACCCGCGTAACGGGCCTGACCAAAGCAGGTCAACAACTTAGAATTACGGGCTGTAACAGTGCCTGGCTTAAAGTCAAAGACAATAAAACTGAAGGCTGGCTACATCCTGACGACCAATGCGGTAAAGCGCTTAGTCCCTGTCGGAAACGAAGATGAAAAAGAAGTTTTGGGTAGTGGGTTTAAAGGCAAAAAGGCATCGTTAGCCGTTTGTATTAAACCCATAACCCATAACCCATAACCCATAACCCATAAACCATAACCCATCACTCACCACTATGCAGCAGCGCTACCAGCGACGAGCTACCAGCATGTTATAATGCCTAGACCATGAGCCCAGGGCATCATCCATCTGCACGTTCACCCAGAGAATCAGGGAAAAAAGTTTTTCCTTTACAGCAGCATTTTGCCAGTCTGTACTCTGATAGCTGGAATATTCTTGAAGTCTTAGTCAGCGATTCATCCCCAATTGATTTGAAGCGCTTACCACTTGAAGACAGTCATGACGCTTATTTACTCCTACAAAGCTATGGCTATGATCTGGACAACGCTGAAGATGCTGCACAGGTTGAGCTGATTCGCCGTGAAGCGCTGCGCTTTATTCAGCGTCAGTTTTTGGATACCCTCAGCGCCCATTACGAAACGCTGATAATCCCTGAAGAGATTAAACAGGCTGGTGTGCTGGATCTGCTGCTTAAAGCCTCAATCGAACGGCGCACCGCCACCCAAAAATGGGCATGCGCAATCTTAAGAGTCATGCACACCCTGGCGCATGTGGTGTCTGATCTTTCGCTTCACTTTTTTCCTTCGATTCAAGATCAGATTCTAGGCCCTTATTATCGCCATATTCGCCCGGATAATAATCAGATGTGGCTAGGGGATGACCCGGAGTTTCGTCTGCCGCTTGTCGACTTTCAGGTCAAAGCCGGCAAAGATCGCGACTCAGCCCTGCTTAAGCTGCTGCATAAGCCTGAAAATGTCGCAGCGGATCTCTTTGATCGCATTGGGGTGCGCTTTGTAACCCGTGATCGGCTCGACGCAATTTTAGTGCTGCATTATCTGCGCGAAAAACATCTCGTGGCTTTTCCCAATGTTAAACCCAGCCGCTCAGTCAACACCCTGATCGACATCGACAAATTCCGCGAAACATTTAGAGCTCAGTACAGTCGTTATGAAACCGGCCAGATCAGCTTTGAAGAATTTGACCATAGTTTACGCCATAGCGCTCAGTTTAACGACACACTTAGCAGCAGCCAGATTTCTCACTTATTTGAGCGCAATCCTTTTACTAGCGGCCAGTATCGCTCCATTCAGTTTACGGTTCGCCAGCTGGTGCGCCTGGAAAATCCCTTGTTTAGCTTTATGGATCAAATTGAAGATGCTCTGGAAAGCATGGATGAAGATACCCGCATGAGCCCACTGCTGCGCCAGCCACTTGAACACGCACGGCCGCACTACCGCTTCTTTTTTCCTTATGAAATCCAGATTGTGGACGTTGAAACCCACAATAACAATATGCATGGTCAGGCCAGTCATGATACTTACAAACTGCGCCAGCTTCAGACCGCCCGTAAACGCGTGCTTGGCAAATTGCTCAAAGAACGTCCTGTCAAAACAGATTCAATCACCTCTGATATCACGCCAGAACCCATGACTGACACAATCCCTAATGATGAGCAGCCCAGCTCAGTCCACGACACCACCCATCATTATGAGCCGATTGTCGAAGCTCTGCCCACTCAGTCTTGGTTGTTAGAAGAAACTGAACCCACTCAGTAGATGACTGTGGCTAACGCCGCATAACTTTTAGTTCACAAAGCGAATCGTCAGGGGATAGCGATAACTTTGACCTTTAGCGGCTGCCACAGTTGCCAGAATCATCACAATAAAACTAAAAATGCCCAGCGCCGCCAACATTAGAATGCCAATAAAGATTAAGCAAAGAATCCCTGAAATCGCCCCATAGATCAGGACTGAAAGCTGAAAATTTAAAGACTCAGCAGCATGTTCGCGCACAAAAGGTGAATCTTTTTTGAGCAGATAAATCAGCAGCGGAGCAATAATATAGCTGATGCCAGCCAGAGGCGCGAGATGACAGACAATTGCGAGTATTTGATCTTCGGTATCGATTGAGGTCTTCATTTGCTTAGCTTGTCCTTTAGGGCGGATTTGACTGTTATCATAGAAGAAATGTTTTTAAAAGACCAGCCATGCTGACACAGGCAACAGCTAACCCTACGATTTTAATTCACGGCTTTGGACCGTTTCGACAATATCGTCGCAACGTGACCCAGGCGATTCTTGAAGCTTTGCCGTCGCGACCGCATCTCCATACAGCCGTGCTGCCCGTGCGCTTTGAACCAGAGATTTTTTTGCCTTTAGTCCAAAGCCTGAATCCAGACTATATTCTGGGCCTGGGGCAGTGTCCGCGCGGCCAACAAATCCGGATTGAGCGCCGCAGTTTTAACCTGATGCGCGACAGAACGATCCAGCTTGAAGCCCCCATTGATCCAGATGGCCCAGCCACACTGATTCCGACTTGGCGAATCCCGCCCAATAGTCGACGTCGTGACTCGTATGATGCTGGACGTTATGTCTGTAATTATTCCATGTATCTTTTTAGCCACTATGCTCAGACAAATAACTGCAAATACGCTTTTTTGCATATTCCCAAAACATTTTCAGTTTCAAAAGCCGTCAGCGAAATCGACAATTTACTCAATCGCCTTGAGCAAAATTCTGAACCAATCAAAAGCCTGATTCCAGCTGCTGCTAAGACCAATTAAAATCAACTTTAAGCTTCGGTAATCATCCGCAAGCCACTGACACTTGTGACATATAAGACTTTTAAGAGAGAGAAGAGAGTGGAGACCGACCCATGAAACAGTTCAAATCCCTGATCAGCCTCGGCGTCCTGGCAGCCAGCGCCCTGACCGCTTGCGGTAAACCCACCCCCCTCAACAGCTACATTCCCGTTGTCGCACCTCCTCAGCCCACTGTCACACAAAACGCAGCTCTGCCCCAGATCGTCATTGACAATAAACAGCCCACTTTGCCCGAAGGCAAAACCGCTAAAGATATCCGCTTTGACATGGAATATGACGCTTATGACGTCAAGCAGTCCACCGCCACCCCCACCGCAGCAGCTTCTGCCGCTCCGACCACTGGCAGCACTACCAAAACCGCTGCACCTGTCACACCTCAAGCGGACGAAATGGCTGTCCCGATCGGCACCACCAAACAGTTCACGGTTGAAATCACCCTGGACGACGAACAGAAACTGAGCAAATTCAGCCGCGTCAACTGGGTCTCTTCCAATCGCAACGTCGGCACGGTTTCGACCAGCGGCGTCTTTACTCCGATTACTGAAGGCAGCACCAAAGTGATCGCCAGCATCGGCGGCGTAGCTGTCACG
>CAJYHH010000352.1 GCA_913773825.1 Candidatus Sericytochromatia bacterium
TCAAGATTCTCAATCGTTTTGAAAGTCGCGATAAAAACGTCGAAATGGGCGGTTCTGGCCCCAATATGATCCGTACTCTGGCCGTGCTCGGTCAGAAAGTCAGCCAGGCTGGCATGGTCGGCAGCGATCTGTACGGCGAAATGTATCTCAGCCGCGTTAACGAACTCGGCATTATCAGCAATATCCGCAAAGCCCCTGTTGGCAGCACCGGCACCTCGATCATTCTGATCACCCCTGATGGTGAGCGCACGATGAACACCTGCCTGGGCATGAGCCGCACTTACACAACGAAAGATATCCCCGAAGTCGATATTGCCCGTTCAAAATATCTGATCGTAACCGGTTATCAGTGGGACACCCCCAACCAGATCGAAGCGATCAATCATGCGCTGCGCGTCGCCAAAGAGCACGGCACCAAAATTGTCTTTGACCTCGGCGATCCTTTCTGTGTTTCACGCCATCGCGAGACCTTCCTGAATATTGTCAAAGACTATGTCGATATTGTGTTTGCCAACCGCAAAGAAGCTGAAATGCTAACCGGTAAAGATCTCGAAGGTTCACTGGCTGAACTCGGCGAAGTCACTGACATCACCGTGATCAAATGTGGCGCTAAAGGTTCTTGGGTCAAGAGCCTGAATGAACAAGTCTTTATTCCCTCTGATCCCGCCATTCAGGTAACAGACTCAACAGCAGCTGGCGACATGTACGCCGGTGGCTTTATGTATGGCCTGCTTCAGAATCTTTCGCTTGAAGCCTGTGGCCAGGTTGCTTCGTTCTGTGCTGAAACCGTGATTCAGCACGTCGGAGCTCGGATTCCCGACAACCTGCTTGAACAGGCTAAAGCCCATCTCGAAAAAACCTTAAGCCCTGCTCTGGCAGAAGCCTAAGTCGCGCAAGCGTTAACTGATTTTAGCCAGCGCCGGTTTGATTGATTCAGACCGGCGCTGGTTGACGTTTTTTGAGCTAAACTGAGACGCTTAATTTACTGAATCTGTTTAGACTAAACTTAGAGACTAAAACGAATGTGAGCTGGAGCTGACAATGACTGAACCTTTACATACGTTTCCGGATTGGATGAGCTTTTATGACCAGATGCCCATTGATAAAATGCCCTGGTATCACGCCGAGCTGGATTCAGATTTAGCTGAAGCCTTACAAGCAGCTAAGCTCAGCGGTAAAAAAGGCTTAGATCTGGGTACTGGCCCTGGTACCCAGGCGATTGAGCTGGCCCGCCAGGGTTATCAGATGACCGGCAGTGATTTATCTGCGAGTGCAGTACGTCAGGCTGCTGAGTTGGCTGATAAAGCCTGCGTCAGCGCTGAATGGGTCGCAGACGACGTGCTTGCCAGTCAGCTTCAAGGGCCTTTTGACTTTATCTTTGATCGCGGTTGTTTTCATGTGCTGCCGCCCAATACCCGCACGCAGTATGTCGACACCGTTGCGGATTTACTTGATCCTGAAGGCACGCTGTTTTTAAAATGTTTTAGCCGGCTACAGCCTAGTGAAGTCGGGCCTTATCGCTTTAGCCCTGAGCAGGTCCGCGACATTTTTAGCTCTCGCTTTGAGCTGGTTTCAATTAAAGAAACCGTTTATCAGGGCCAGTTAGCTGAGCTGCCCAAAGCCCTGTTTAGCGTGCTGAAACGCAAATGACAGAATTTAACTTTCAAGACCCCGGCTCACTTGTAGACGGCGATTTAGAGCTGGTGCTGACTAAAACCGTACCCGGTAATCCTGAGCGCAACTGGGTCCCTGCGTATCACTTTAGTCTGCGCTTGACCGGCAGTTCAGAAAAGATGGGCTCTCTCGATTTAAGAATTGGCAATACCGAGCATCTCATTCAATATGGCGGCCATCTGGGCTATGGTGTTGATCAGGCTTATCGTGGGCATCACTATGCAGCCCGCGCCTGCCGGCTGATTTTACCGCTGGCCCGGGCCCATGGCATGACGACTCTCTGGATTACCTGCAATCCTGATAATCTGGC
>CAJYHH010000353.1 GCA_913773825.1 Candidatus Sericytochromatia bacterium
GTTTCAGGCCGTTCGACTTTTAGCCCTTCACGCAGGGCAAGCATAAACTGACTCGGGTAAAAATAGCGCTTATTTAAGGCCCGATCAACTGCTTTTAAGCGGGATTGATTAAAAAACGCCAGAGCTTCTGCACTGTAAATAAACCAGCAATAACATTCATTGGCAAAATAATAGCCAGCCTGGCGCAGCATATAAAAGGGTGTCGCCGCACTCCAGCGAGCACCCGGGCGAAAATAAGCCAGCAGGCAATCAAGATGAAAACGCAGCAGTGAAATCAGACGAATCAACATCTAAGCAGTATGCCAGAATTTAGCTGATAACGAGAGCCTGGTAAGCTTAACTAACACCTTGATCCAAGCAGGAATAATCAGGCAGCGTGACGCCTCCGGTATGCAGCAATAACATGCCCTGGTGTTTGCTAACAGCTTGCTTGAGCATCAAGCGCTGATTAAGGGCCCAGAGCAACTTACCTGTATAAACCGAATCAACAGGTAAACCAGGGTTAAGCCGGCTAAAGCGCTGCAGAAAATCTTTGAGTGCTGGATTAACCCGTGCATAGCCGCCAGCATGATACGCCGTCTCAAGCTCCCATTCAGGTTCCAAAACCTGCAGCTGATCAAGCCAGCTTGTAACATCCCGGCGTAAAAACTCGCCACCTTTTAGCACGGCCACCCCCAGGATTTTTAAATCCGCAGGGGACCGACTTAATAAACCGGCCAGAGTCGTACCAGTCCCGATCGCCAAGGCCAGTTGCCGGGTATCAGCTGGAAGATAAGACAAGATATCAGCAGAGCCTGCTAGTCCTTCCAGATTTGCTCCTCCTTCAGGAATCACCCAAGCTTCAGGATACAGTTGCTGCAAACAAGAGGGCTGATTGCAAAGCTCTCGATAATCACTGCGACTAACCGGCAATAATGTCATACCGCAGTCCTGGGCAAAGCGCAGAATCGGGCTCAGCTTATCTAAAGCTAGAGGAACCTCTCCTCGCACCAGACCAAAAGTCTTAAAGCCCAATAGCCGACCAGCCGCTGCACTTGCCAGCAGATGATTGGACCAGGCGCCACCCAGCGTTAATAAGCTTTGATAGCCCTGTTTACGGGCCTTAATTAAGTTCTGGCGCAGCTTAAACCATTTATTGCCAGACAACAGCGGATGCAGCAAATCCAGCCTGAGTATCCTGACTTTGGCTTCAGGCGCATCAGGTAAATGAATCACCTGAATCGGTGGATCAGGAAAGCAAAAAGAGTCTTTTAGCACATGTTCAGCATCCAGCCAGTAAACACCGTAGCGCTGTCTGGACAGGGCTTTATTCTGACTGGGTTTTAGCGGCAAGCTCACCCAACCGCAGCGCAGATAAAAACCCAGACTTTCCGCATCTGTTTCAGCATCCAGACGCCAGAGTTTAAAGCTATGAACCAGATCAGCTAACAACGCGCGCCCCAGCCCACGGCCTTGATAAGACTGTAAAATAGCCAGATGCAACAG